>NZ_JANEWJ010000027.1:0-70534 GCF_028069755.1 Citrobacter sp. Igbk 16
GGCGTATATTACGCTTTCCTCTTTCAGAGTCAACCCTGAATTTCAGGATTTTTCTCTTCAACCGGACCGGCTGTTTGTGTGAAGTGATTCACATCCGCCGTGTCGATGGAGGCGCATTATAGGGAGTCGACTCAGGAAGACAAGCGGAAAAATGCATTTTTGTTTCAACCGCTCACCTTTTATCCATAACGCTTACTTTTGCTGCTTTTTTATCGCCATTGGCAGGTCCGCCAGACTATTTAGCACTAAATCTGCCGCATTTTCTGCTTCCGGAGTGACTGGCTTGCCTGTGCGCACTAATACCTTCGTTCCTACATTTGCAGCTGTCGCCGCCTGCATATCTTCTATTTTGTCGCCCACCATATAAGAAGCAGCCATATCGATGTGCAGAAAGTCTCGCGCTGAGATAAACATGCCTGGATGTGGTTTACGGCAGTCGCAGACCTGGCGGTACTCTTCGACTGTGCCCTGTGGATGATGAGGACAATAATAGATACCATCCAGATCAACATCGCGATCGGCCAATGACCAGTCCATCCATTCAGTCAACGTTTCGAATTGTGCCTCGGTAAATTTGCCACGGGCAATACCAGACTGGTTCGTCACGACAATCAGCGCATAACCCATCTTTTTAAGTTCACGCATAGCATCAATGACACCGTCGATAAATTCGAACTCGTCGATCTCATGGACGTAGCCGTGGTCCACATTAATAGTGCCGTCACGGTCGAGAAAAATTGCGGGTACAGACTTTGCCACCTTTTATAGCTCCTGAATAAGGCATGTTGCTCTAGTATCGCATGTTTCGGCGGGCAAGAAAGTGCTCATCGTGCAAAGCCCGATTGATTTAGACGTCTGGATGCCTTAACATCCATCTTGTTGACGGCGTCGACCGTACCAGACAGACGAAAATGCCACGGCTAACTTAATTACGATAATAAATAACTAATGATTAAACTTTCGAATATCACCAAAGTGTTCCAGCAGGGGACTCGCACCATTCAGGCACTAAACAATGTCAGCCTGCATGTTCCTGCCGGACAGATTTATGGCGTTATTGGTGCCTCCGGTGCCGGTAAAAGCACACTCATTCGCTGCGTAAACCTGCTCGAGCGCCCAACTGAAGGTAGCGTTCAGGTCGGCGGTCAGGAGCTGACGACGCTCTCTGAATCCGGGCTGACTAAAGCGCGCCGTCAAATTGGCATGATTTTCCAGCACTTTAACCTGCTCTCTTCACGCACGGTATTTGGTAACGTTGCGCTGCCGCTGGAGCTGGATAACACGCCAAAAGAAGAGATTAAACGTCGTGTGACGGAACTGTTGGATTTGGTTGGCCTTGGTGACAAGCACGACAGCTACCCGGCGAACCTTTCCGGTGGTCAGAAGCAACGTGTGGCGATTGCCCGTGCTCTGGCAAGTAATCCCAAAGTGTTGCTTTGCGATGAAGCCACCAGCGCCCTCGACCCAGCGACGACCCGCTCGATTCTCGAATTACTGAAAGATATTAACCGTCGCCTGGGGCTCACCATTCTGCTGATTACTCATGAGATGGACGTTGTAAAACGTATCTGTGACTGCGTCGCAGTCATCAGCAATGGTGAACTGATTGAGCAGGACACCGTCAGTGAGGTGTTCTCACACCCCAAAACCCCGCTGGCGCAGAAGTTTATCCAGTCCACGCTGCACCTGGATATTCCGGAAGATTATCAGGAACGTTTAAAAGCAGAGCCGCAAGCCGACAGCGTGCCCATGCTGCGCATGGAGTTCACCGGTCACTCTGTTGATGCACCATTACTCTCGGAAACAGCCCGCCGTTTTAATGTGAATAACAACATTATCAGCGCGCAGATGGATTACGCCGGCGGCGTGAAGTTCGGCATCATGCTGACTGAAATGCACGGTACACAAGAAGATACACAAGCAGCCATTAGCTGGTTGCAGGAACACCACGTAAAAGTAGAGGTACTGGGTTATGTCTGAGCCGATGATTTGGCTGCTGGTTCGCGGCGTATGGGAAACGCTGGCAATGACCTTTGTGTCCGGTTTTTTTGGCTTTGTGATTGGCCTGCCCGTGGGCGTACTGCTGTACGTGACGCGTCCAGGACAAATCATTGAGAACGCGAAGTTGTACCGCACGCTTTCTGCGCTGGTTAACATTTTCCGTTCCATCCCGTTCATTATTTTGCTGGTGTGGATGATTCCGTTCACCCGCATGATTGTTGGCACATCTATCGGGCTGCAGGCCGCTATCGTCCCGCTAACCGTCGGCGCCGCGCCATTTATTGCTCGTATGGTGGAAAACGCCCTGCTGGAAATCCCGACCGGGCTGATTGAGGCCTCGCGTGCGATGGGCGCTACGCCGTTGCAGATTGTACGTAAGGTATTACTACCAGAAGCGCTGCCAGGACTGGTCAATGCGGCCACCATCACTCTCATCACGCTGGTTGGTTACTCGGCGATGGGCGGTGCCGTCGGTGCCGGTGGCCTTGGCCAGATTGGCTATCAGTATGGCTACATTGGGTATAACGCTACCGTAATGAATACAGTACTGGTATTGCTCGTCGTTCTGGTTTATTTAATTCAGTTATCCGGCGATCGCATCGTCCGGGCAGTCACGCACAAATAACGTTACACACAACACTAAAAACTCATTAAGAAAAGGAAATAAGCATGGCGTTCAAATTCAAAACCTTTGCGGCAGTTGGAGCCCTGATCGGTTCTCTGGCACTTGTGGGTTGTGGCCAGGATGAAAAAGATCCTAACCACATCAAAGTGGGTGTTATCGTTGGCGCAGAGCAGCAGGTTGCTGAAGTCGCACAGAAAGTGGCTAAAGAAAAATACGGTCTGGATGTTGAACTGGTAACGTTCAACGATTATGTCCTGCCCAATGAAGCGCTAAGCAAAGGCGATATCGATGCTAACGCCTTCCAACACAAACCGTACCTGGATCAGCAGATCAAAGATCGTGGTTACAAACTGGTTGCCGTAGGCAATACCTTTGTTTATCCGATTGCAGGCTACTCCAAAAAAATCAAATCACTGGATGAACTGCAGGACGGCTCTCAGGTCGCTATTCCAAACGACCCGACTAACCTCGGCCGTTCCCTGCTGCTGCTGCAGAAAGTCGGTTTGATTAAACTGAAAGATGGCGTTGGCCTGCTGCCAACCGCGCTGGACGTGATTGAAAACCCGAAAAACCTGAAGCTGGTTGAACTGGAAGCGCCGCAGCTGCCACGCTCACTGGACGACGCGCAAATCGCACTGGCAGTCATCAACACCACCTATGCCAGCCAGATCGGCCTGACTCCGGCAAAAGACGGTATCTTTGTTGAAGATAAAGATTCCCCATACGTAAACCTGATCGTGACGCGTGAAGACAATAAAGATGCTGAGAACGTGAAGAAATTCGTTGAAGCATACCAGTCAGACGAAGTTTACGAAGCGGCAAACAAAGTCTTCAACGGCGGTGCTGTTAAAGGCTGGTAATTTTAGGCTGTTTTCACAATCTGTAATATCATCAGGACGGGCGCTTGCCCGTCTTGTCATTTATGCAAGCACCTGATTCAATATCTGACGTTTAGATCATTCATTGAGGAAATATTATGCGTGCTTTACCGATCTGTTTAGTAGCACTCATGCTGAGCGGCTGTTCTATGTTAAGCAGATCCCCTGTTGAACCCGTTCAAAGCACCGCTACCCCGCCAAAAGCGGAGCCGGAAAAACCAAAAGCACCGCGCGCGACGCCGGTCAGAATTATTACCAACGCAGAAGATCTGGTCGGTAAACCCTTCCGCGATCTTGGCGAAGTGAGCGGAGAGTCCTGCCAGGCATCAAACCAGGATTCCCCTCCGAGTATTCCAACCGCACGCAAACGCATGCAGATAAACGCATCCAAAATGAAAGCCAATGCGGTATTGCTACACAGCTGCGAAGTCACCAGCGGGACACCGGGTTGCTATCGTCAGGCAGTCTGCATCGGTTCTGCCCTGAACATTTCGTCTAAATGAGTCATTTTCAGTTCGAGCAAATAGGCGTTATCCGCTCTCCTTATAAAGAAAAGTTCGCTGTGCCACGCCAGCCGGGTCTGGTGAAAAGCGCCAACGGCGAACTGCATTTGCTCGCGCCCTATAACCAGGCCGATGCTGTTCGCGGCCTGGAAGCATTCAGTCATTTGTGGGTGATTTTTGTTTTTCATCAGACAATGGAAGGTGGATGGCGTCCAACCGTGCGCCCACCCCGTCTGGGCGGTAACGCCAGAATGGGAGTCTTTGCCACGCGTTCAACCTTTCGTCCTAACCCTGTCGGGATGTCGCTGGTTGAGTTAAAAGAAATTGTCTGCCACAAAGAGAGCGTCATTCTGAAACTGGGTAGTCTGGACCTGGTCGACGGAACGCCGGTGATCGACATCAAACCTTATCTGCCATTTGCAGAAGCACTGCCTGACGCCACAGCCAGCTACGCGCAGCATGCGCCGGTTGCCGAAATGGCGGTAAGTTTCACTACAGAGGTTGAACAACAGCTTCTGACGCTGGAAAAACGTTATCCATTGCTGAAAACATTTATCGGCGAAGTACTGGCACAGGACCCACGTCCTGCGTATCGTAAAGGTGAAGAGACAGGCAAAGCGTATGCCGTCTGGCTACACGATTTCAACGTGCGCTGGCGCGTAACGGAAGAAGGTTTTGAAGTCTTTGCGCTTGAACCCCGCTAATTTCGTGCCCTTCTCTTTTGACATCCCTTTCTCGCTGGTAAACTAAACCACTTTTTTTGTGTCAGGCTGGCATCCAGCCTGTTCGATCGTTCAACTGGAACCGTAACAACATGCGTACTAGCCAATATCTGCTCTCCACTCTGAAGGAGACACCTGCCGACGCCGAAGTCATCAGCCACCAGCTGATGCTGCGCGCCGGGATGATCCGCAAGCTGGCCTCCGGGTTATACACCTGGCTGCCGACCGGCGTGCGCGTCCTGAAAAAAGTCGAAAACATCGTGCGTGAAGAAATGAATAACGCCGGTGCGATCGAGGTGTTGATGCCGGTCGTTCAGCCTTCTGAACTGTGGGAAGAGAGCGGTCGTTGGGAACAGTACGGCCCGGAACTGCTGCGTATCGCAGACCGTGGCGATCGTTCATTCGTACTCGGCCCAACGCATGAAGAAGTCATCACCGACCTGATCCGTAATGAGCTGAGCTCTTACAAACAACTGCCGCTGAACTTCTATCAGATCCAGACGAAATTCCGTGACGAAGTTCGCCCACGATTCGGCGTGATGCGTTCCCGCGAATTCCTGATGAAAGATGCGTACTCTTTCCATACTTCTCAGGAATCTCTGCAGGAAACTTACGACGCGATGTATGCCGCGTACAGCAAAATCTTTAGCCGTATGGGCCTGGATTTCCGCGCAGTACAGGCTGATACCGGCTCTATCGGCGGTAGCGCTTCTCACGAATTCCAGGTTCTGGCACAGAGCGGCGAAGATGACGTGGTATTCTCCGACAGCTCCGATTTTGCTGCCAACATCGAATTTGCTGAAGCCGTTGCGCCGAAAGAACCCCGCGCAGCCGCCACTCAGGAAATGACGCTGGTTGATACACCGAATGCGAAAACTATCGCGGAACTGGTTGAGCAGTTTAATCTGCCAATTGAAAAAACCGTTAAAACCCTGCTGGTGAAAGCGGTTGAAGGCAGCAGCTACCCGCTGGTTGCTCTGCTGGTTCGCGGCGATCACGAACTGAACGAAGTTAAAGCAGAAAAACTGCCGCAGGTTGCCAGCCCGCTGACTTTTGCTACTGAAGAAGAAATCCGTGCCGTCGTGAAAGCAGGTCCGGGTTCCCTTGGTCCGGTTAACATGCCGATCCCGGTGGTTATCGATCGTACCGTTGCGGTAATGAGCGATTTCGCTGCCGGTGCAAACATCGATGGTAAACACTATTTTGGTATTAACTGGGATCGTGATGTTGCAACGCCAGAAGTGGCAGATATCCGTAATGTGGTCGCAGGCGACCCAAGTCCGGATGGCAAAGGTACACTGCTGATTAAACGTGGTATCGAAGTGGGCCACATCTTCCAACTGGGTACCAAGTATTCTGAAGCAATGAAAGCTGCCGTTCAGGGTGAAGATGGCCGTAATCAGATTCTGACCATGGGCTGCTACGGTATCGGGGTAACTCGCGTTGTTGCTGCCGCTATTGAGCAGAACTTTGACGATCGTGGCATTGTATGGCCGGATGCTATCGCACCGTTCCAGGTCGCGATTCTGCCAATGAACATGCACAAATCCTACCGTGTGCAGGAACTGGCTGAGAAGCTGTACGCAGAACTGCGTGCACAGGGTATCGAAGTGCTGATGGACGATCGTAAAGAACGTCCGGGCGTGATGTTTGCCGATATGGAACTGATCGGTGTTCCGCACACCATCGTGCTCGGTGACCGTAACCTCGATAACGATGATATTGAATACAAATATCGTCGTAACGGCGAGAAACAGCTGATTAAAACCAGCGACATTGTCGACTATCTGGTGAAAGCGATTAAGGGCTAATCAGATACCAACAATGTGCGTTTTGTAGGATTGTCCGGTGGCAATTCGCTTACCGGACCAACTCAAAACACGTACTGCAGGCTGGATGAGCAAAGCGCCATCCGGCAAATAAAAAGGCCTCGCATTATGCGAGGCCTTTTTATTAGTTGCTGCAATCCTTACCTGGCACAAACTTCGCATTTTTGTCGGTGGCCAGCGTTTTCACCATCGCCCCGGTATCCGGGTTTGGCTCCAGGGTGAAATGACCTTCTACTGTCAACAAAACCGGTTTATCCGTAGCACCACGTGCGCTCAAATAATCACGCTCCAGCTGTGCGTTGTTCGCCACTGGCATCCGTTTACCCGTTGCACAATCGGTAAAGATTGCAGCATCCGCCATGTAGAAATACATTCCCCGCATCGGCATTGGCGTCACAGGCAGACTGGCAGAAACCGGCTGCAAGGTGTAGTTGAACTGTGACTCAATTGGATTGCCTTCACGATCGAGCATTTCCAGTGCCTCGCCTTTTGCCCGGTAGTAAGACTTTTCACCTTTGCTGTCCGTCAACACCAGCTTGTCAGCCGTACGCGCCCACGAGCCATATGAAGCAAACGAAGAAGGTTCATCACGTACGCCCTGATAGCGTTCGTTCATTACCCATGTTCCATCTTTTTCCAGGAACAAAGAGGTTTCAATCCCTTCGCAGTCCGCACAAGGCAAGATGCCACGCCAGCTTTGCTGCATCGGTTTTAATTCTGCCGCTTGTGTCGGTTGCAGAACATCAACTTCAGAGCGATTGTTACAGCCGATCAAGGCAAAGAGTGTAAATACAGCTGCTAATGACAGTATTGCTGTTTTCACCACAGATTCCTTCTCAATATTGTATTCCCATTCGTCAGTCCTGTGGGCGACGAACTTTCCCGCGCAGTGCCTTCACAGTGGACTTTTGCGCCTTCGATGACAATCTGCGCTCTTTTGAAGCGCGTGTCGGGCGCGTTGCCTGCCTACTTTTCTGCACTGCGGTTAATTCTTTAATCACCGCCACCAGCCGGGATATTGCCGCTTCCCGGTTCAACTCCTGGCTACGATATTCCTGAGCCTTAATAATAATGACACCCTCGCCGCTGATCAGATGATGACTGGCAGCCAACAGGCGTTCCTTGTAATACTCTGGCAGGCTGGAGGCCCGAATGTCAAAGCGCAAATGAATAGCCGTTGAGGTCTTGTTAACGTGCTGTCCACCTGCACCCTGTGCCCGAATAGCGGTGATTTCCAGCTCGTTATCAGGGATAGAGACATTTCGGGAGATAATAACCATCAACGCTGCTGCCACGCAGCCAGATGGATTTCCAGATTGTTCTGAGAGTCGGACAACCAGATAGCACCGTCCTGAATGGTTGCCTGCAGCGCCATGGTGCGCCCTGCGAACTCGCTCAATTGCGCCAATTGTTCATCATCCAGATACCACACGGATAAATTGGCAAACTGCGCGCATCGGGTCTGATTCTGCTGCCACCAGATTTGCGCTGCGCGGCTGTTATAGGCAAACAAAGCGACTTCAGCAGACTGAGTACACGCCTTCTTAATGCGACGCTCATCCGGCAAGCCGAGTTCAATCCAGAGATCAATGCCCAGGTGGTCGTTGCGCAACCATGCTTCGGGTTCGTCTTCAGCGCTTAAACCCCGCGTGAATTGCAGCCGCTCGTCAGCATATTTAATCCATGCCAACAGACGCAACATCATGCGTTCCTGGGTTTCTGAAGGGTGACGCGCCAGCGTCAATGTCGCGTCAAGAAACTGGTTGCGGTCGAGATCCGCTACATTGACGACGGCTTTATAGATTGTCGCTTTAAGCGCCATGGGAGAACTCCTTTTGAATCAGGCGTCCATTGTAGCGAAAACTGCGGCAAAAGGCTGCTAACCGCTAACGAAGGTACCGTCTATCAAGGCGCTGATATTGCTTGAATGAGTATGGTATAGTCACCTTGCTAAACAGAGTTTATCTTCGTAGGCTTAGACTTGCATCCACGGTTAAGTCAGAGTGCTGACAGGAGGGCATGTGGAAAAATATTGTGAGTTAATACGCAAGCGGTACGCGGAAATCGCCAGCGGAGACTTAGGGTATGTCCCGGATGCGCTGGGTTGCGTATTGAAGGTACTTAATGAAGTGGCGGCAGACAGCGCCCTTTCAGAGTCGGTCAGGGAAAAGGCAGCCTATGCTGCCGCGAACTTACTGGTGAGCGATTATGTCAATGAATGAAACGTATCAACCCATCAACTGTGATGATTACGACAATCTTGAACTCGCCTGCCAGCACCATTTGTTACTGACGTTGGCGCTCAAAGATGGCGAAGTTCTACAGGCGAAAGCAAATGACCTGGTTTCACGCAAAAATGTGGAATATCTGGTCGCCGATGTCTCGGGTGAAACCCGTGAGCTTCGCCTCGACAAAATTGCCAGCTTCAGCCACCCGCAAATCGGTACCGTGGTGGTCAGCGAATCTTAACCTTTCTTGCACCTTATCAGGCCTACTTTCCATACGATACGTAGGCCTGATAAGCGCAGCCCCATCAGGCACGCCACACCAGACTCACTCCTTCTTCACCTTTTGCCAGCCCTTCATGCGTCACGAAAACCCCTGCTGCCGCAATCAGCGTGTCACCGTAAAACAGTAACGGCGTGGTGTCTCGCCGCCAGGGAGGAATACCCTGTTCCTGCCAGATTTTTTTAAGCTTACGCCCACCGTTGCGCCCGACAATATGCAATAACCCAGGCGCTTTAAAGCGAATACTAACGGCTTCGTCAACGTGTGGCCTGCGAAGCTCACCCGTAGCGATAAGCTGTATCTCGCCCAACCCTGCAGGCAGCGTCAACGGCGTTTGCCAGCATGACCACGGAATGACACTTTCACTTTGCCCGTTCACGGATTTCACCCACCACAGCTGCGACTGATAACGGCGGACGTCATACTCACCAAGGCGAAAACAGGGCGATGCGTCCTCGCGTGCCAACGCGACTTCCTGCCAGATACGTTCTAACGCATCACGGGAAGGCATCGGTGCATTTAATCCTGCCAGCCAGCGACGAAGCAGCGCAGCACGCCGTGCGGTACTCATCGTCATTAATGGCCCGAGCAAGAGTGCACCCTGCGCCGTAACGCAGTTGGCTAAATCGCTGGCCAGCAGTTCATCCAGTAAGCTCTCCTGCTCAGCGCACAGCGCGGCACTGCGAGCCGTGGCTTGCGCAAAGTGCGGCCACCGCTGTTGCAGGTGCGGGATAATACGCAGACGTAAGAAGTTGCGATCGTAGGCGTCATCCTGATTACTTTCATCTTCAATCCAGCGTAATTCATGCCGGCGCGCCCACTGTTCAAGCGCATCACGCGTTTGCATCAACAGCGGTCGAATGAGTTGGGTACCGCTAAAAGGCGAACTTTCCCCCATGGCCGAAAGCCCTGCAGGACCACTGCCACGCTTAAGCGCTAACAAAAATGTCTCACATTGATCGTCCAGATGCTGAGCGGTCATCAGCACCTCTCCAGGCAGCAGCGTCTGCGCAAAGGCCTGATAGCGCGCTCGTCGGGCCTGCGCCTCGATGCCCAACCCATCATCCTGCAAATGAACCCGCTCAACCACCAGCGGCACCTGCCACTGCGCACATACCGTCTCACAGTGCTGTACCCAACTGTTTGCGTGCGGGCTTAATCCGTGATGAATGTGGATGGCCCGCAGAGAGACCTCCGGGTGCTGAATTCGCCACAGCACCAGTTGGTGCAACAGCACGGTAGAGTCGAGGCCGCCGCTAAAGGCAACGAGGATCGCGTTAGTGTTCAGAAGTGAAGTATTCAGCGTAAGTGTCGTCATGATGATTGCTTACAATAGCATTGCCCGGCACGTTACCGGGCTAACGCTACAATGACAAGCCTTACAGCTCGTACAGTTCAAGTGGTAATCCGTCTGGATCGTTAAAAAACGTAAAGCGTTTACCGGTAAAGGGATCGATGCGCACTGGCTCACATTTCACATGATGGGCTTCAAGATGAGCAATCGACTTTTCCACATCCTCGACGCTGAACGCCAGATGACGTAAACCGCAGGCTTCCGGTCTACTGGGGCGACAGGGTGGGAAAGGAAAAGAAAAAAGCTCAATCACGTACTGGCCGTTCAGCGCCAGATCGCCTTTCCAGGAGTCACGTTCTTCCCGGTAGGCTTCACTCATTAACGTGAAGCCTAATACATCACAGTAAAATGCCTTACTGGCCCTGTAGTCCGTCGCAATAATGGCAATATGGTGAACCTGTTTTAACCCCAGCATGTTCTTCGCCTCTTTAATTTTACTCTCAGTACGTTACTCGTGCGCAACGGGTTCCGGCAAGTCGTTATGCCATTTTCAGGACTCTGACACGATACACGCCGTCCTCACCCAACTTAGCCCCATGAATGTCAGTTTCAAATCCAGGGTAGCGCTGCCCCACCGAGCACAGCATCAGCAGGAAATCGAGTACTGACCGGCTTTTTTCTGTGATCATTTCTCCGGGCATCAGCAGCGGGACACCTGGAGGATAAGGCAAGATCATATTGGCGGAAACACGCCCTACCAGTTGATCAAGAGTGACTGTCTCGACGTCACCTTTAATTTGCCGCTGCCAGGCCTGATGAGGCGTCATTTTCATTTCCGGCAACGTATCGAATGCCCGCAGCATCAACCCGGAGAGATCGTGTTGGCGGATCAATCGATGGATTCCCTGTGCCAGATCCTGAATACGCATAGTGCGATAAAAATCGGGATCCTCAGCATACAGATCCGGCAGCATATTTTTAACGCGTAAATTCAGATCGTACGAACGTTTAAATTCCGTTAGTCCACGCAGGAGACCCATCGCCCGGGTTTTATCAATACCAATACTGAACAGGAACAACAGATTATACGGGCCCGTTTTCTCCACGACGACACCGCGTTCATCAAGGAATTTCGCCACCAGCGCAGCGGGTATCCCCTCTTCGCTCATAGTTCCCTGCTCATCCATCCCCGGCGTCAGAATGGTCACTTTCACCGGGTCGAGGAACATGTGGTCGGCGTCAGCATCGACAAATCCGTGCCAGTCTTCACCAGGCGCTACTGGCCAGCACTCTGCTTCATCCACCTTTTCCGGCTGCCAGATATCAAAGAACCAGCCATCTGACTCTTCGCGTAGCCGCTGTACTTCTTTGCGAAAATGCAGCGCCCGCTCCACCGAACGATTGATTAATCGCTTACCTGAGTTTCCACGCAGCATCGCTGCCGCCGTCTCGATCGAAGCGACAATCGGGTAACTCGGTGAGGTGGAGGTGTGCATCATAAAGGCTTCGTTGAACGTCTCTTCGTCATAATCGCCTTTAATATGAATCAGCGAAGCCTGCGACAGCGCAGCCAGCATCTTGTGGGTGGACTGAGTTTCAAAAATCACCTTTCCCGGCACCCGCTCGCCGCTCATACCACTTTTCCCCTGATAGATCGGATGAAAATGGGTATACGGCACCCAGGCCGAATCAAAATGAATAGAAGGCACATCCAGCGTTTGCTTGATCCAGTTAGTGTTGTAGAGCAACCCGTCGTAAGTGGAGTTAGTAATTACCGCATGCACCGGCCATTGCGCCTGTACCGTCTCTGCGACCTTGCGCTCGATACTCTCCCGGGTAAATTCACTCTTAGGTATACCACCAAGGATACCCAGCGCATTACGCGTCGGCTTGAGCCATACGGGCACGACATCGCTCATCATCAGCAAATGCGCCAGAGACTTATGACAGTTGCGGTCAATCAGTAACGTACTTCCCGAAGGTGCGGCATACATACCGACAATTTTATTCGATGTCGAAGTGCCATTAGTGACCATATAACTTTGCTCGGCACCAAACGTGCGTGCAATGTACTCCTCCGCTTCGAGGTGCGGACCGGTATGGTCGAGCAGCGATCCCAGCTCAGTCACCGAAATGGAGACATCAGCCTTAAGCGTATTGCCGCCAAAGAAATCATAGAACAGGCAACCGACCGGGCTTTTCTGGTATGCCGTTCCCGCCATATGCCCTGGGGTACAAAAAGTATACTTTCCCTCTTTCACGTAGGTAAACAGTGCTTTGGTAAAAGGTGGCGTTATGTTGTCGAGGTATTCATTGGTGTACTGGCGAATACGCGTGGCAATATCGTCAGACTGACCCAATGCGTACTCAAAGAACCACAGCGCCATGCGCAGATCGTGTGCGCTGACATCCATCGTCGAATGGGTATTAATAAAGGCGTAAAGTGGGAGGTATTCGTTAAGCTGGTTGATGTCGCTACACAAATCCAGGCTGTATTCATCCCAGTCAAAAATGACGCCACAGATACGCGGGTTGTGCTCAATAAATTTCAGCAGGTCGTTGCTATTCTGCGGCCAGATTATCTGAAATCCCTGCTGCTGTAGCGCACGCTCAAGCTCCTTGATGGGCTCATCTTTGTAAAAGACGCCATGCGGTCCCATGATGGCAATGATATTCATGCGTTCCTCCTGGAAAAACCTTAGTTAATCATAGCCTGGCCAAACCGCAGGTAAAAAAAAGGGCCACAACGTTGTGGCCCTTTTCAGAATAAATGCAGTTTACGCGTAGCCGTAGCTCATCAGACGCTGATAACGACGGTTTTTCAAATCATCTTTGCTTAACACATCAAGATCGGCAAGATCGGCCAACAACTGTGCTTTCAGTGATGCCGCCATCACTTCCGGGTTGCGGTGTGCGCCACCCAGCGGCTCAGGGATGATAGAGTCGATAAGTTTCAGCTCTTTCAGACGCGGTGCGATAATCCCCATCGCTTCTGCAGCGAGCGGGGCTTTGTCTGCGCTTTTCCACAGAATAGAAGCACAACCTTCCGGGGAGATAACGGAATAAGTGCTGTATTGCAGCATATTCACTTTATCACCCACACCGATTGCCAGTGCACCACCGGAACCACCTTCACCGATAACAGTGCAGATGACCGGCACGCTCAGACGTGACATCTCACGCAGATTACGCGCAATCGCTTCAGACTGGCCACGTTCTTCCGCGCCCACACCCGGGTAAGCCCCTGGGGTATCGATGAAAGTGATGATCGGCATATTGAAACGCTCAGCCATTTCCATCAGACGCAACGCTTTACGATAGCCTTCCGGCGCTGGCATGCCGAAGTTACGACGAATTTTCTCTTTGGTCTCACGGCCTTTCTGATGACCGATGATCATCACCGGACGGCCATCCAGACGCGCGATGCCGCCGACAATGGCCTTGTCATCCGCATAGGCACGATCGCCCGCCAGCTCATCAAATTCATCAAACGCCAGGCGGACATAATCCAGGGTGTATGGACGCTGTGGATGGCGGGCCAACTGGGCTACCTGCCATGCGCCAAGATCGGCGAAGATTTTGCGCGTCAGTTCTACGCTCTTTTCACGCAGACGATGCACTTCTTCATCGATGTTAATATCCAGTTTCTCATCCTGACGGCTAACCGCAGTCAGAGAATCGATTTTTGCTTCCAGCTCTGCAATCGGCTGTTCAAAATCAAGGAAATTCAGACTCATAGTATTCCTGTATTAGTCAAACTCCAGTTCCACCTGCTCCGAACCAATAAGGCCACGGAGATCGTTTAACAAACGATCGCTCGGAGAGACACGCCACGTTGCGCCAAAACGCAATCGTGCTCGTGCATCCGCCCTCTGATAGTAGAGATGTACTGGAATTGTCCCCGAGCGGTGGGGTTCCAGAGACTGACGGAGTCGGTTTAAAAGCTGGTCATCAATTTGCCTGTCCGTCAGCGAGATAGCAAGCCCGCGAGCATATTTTTCCCGGGCTTCGTCAATATCCATGACTTCACGGGCCATCATTTTAAGCCCACCGCTGAAGTCATCAAAGCTGACCTGTCCGCTGACGATAAGTATGCGGTCTTTTTCCAGCAATTGCTGGTATTTATCCAGGGCATCGGTAAATAACATCACTTCCAGACGCCCGGAACGGTCATCCAGTGTACAGATGCCGATACGATTGCCGCGCTTGGTGACCATTACCCGCGCAGCAATGACGAGCCCCGCAGCCGTAGTAACTTTACCACGTTCTGTCGGATGCATGTCTTTCAGCCTGTAGCCTCCGACATAGCGCTCAATTTCTTTTAAATACTGGTTGATAGGGTGTCCCGTCAGGTAAAGCCCTAACGTTTCACGCTCACCGTCCAGTACCACCTGTTCCGGCCACGGCTGGCAGCTGGCATAGGATTGCTCGATTTGTTCCGGTTCTTCCGCCAGTACGCCAAACATATCGGCCTGACCGATAGCTTCCGCTTTCGCATGTTGATCGGCGGCTTTAAGCGCATCGTTCAGTGAGTTCATCAGTGCTGCGCGATGCGGCCCCAGGCGGTCAAACGCCCCGGACATAATCAGCTTTTCCAGCACCCGGCGATTGAGTTTTTTGATATCCGTACGGGCACAGAGATCAAACAGCTCGCGGAAGTAACCGCCTTTATTACGCGCCTCAATGATAGCTTCAATTGGCCCCTCACCCACGCCTTTTATCGCGCCGATACCGTAGACAATCTCGCCATCATCGTTAACGTGAAAATGGTACAATCCTGAGTTGATATCTGGCGGCAGGATTTTCAGCCCCATACGCCAGCATTCATCCACTAATCCCACCACTTTCTCGGTGTTATCCATATCGGCCGTCATCACCGCCGCCATAAACTCAGCGGGGTAATGCGCTTTCAGCCACAGCGTCTGGTAAGAGACCAACGCATAGGCAGCGGAGTGCGATTTGTTAAATCCATAACCGGCGAATTTCTCCACCAGGTCAAAGATTTTCATCGCCAGCTCACCGTCTACACCGCGCTTCTTCGCCCCTTCTTCAAAGGTGCCGCGCTGTTTGGCCATCTCCTCTGGCTTTTTCTTACCCATCGCACGACGCAGCATGTCCGCGCCACCAAGGGTATACCCAGACAGTTCCTGGGCAATCTGCATGACCTGTTCCTGATACAGGATAATGCCGTAGGTTGGCTCCAGTACCGGTTTCAGGCATTCATGTTGCCACTGCACATCCGGGTAAGAGATCTCTTCACGCCCGTGCTTACGGTCAATAAAGTTATCTACCATCCCCGACTGTAGCGGACCGGGGCGGAACAGTGCCACCAGGGCTATCATATCTTCGAAGCAGTCAGGCTGCAGTCGCTTGATAAGATCTTTCATACCGCGGGATTCAAGCTGGAAGACGGCTGTCGTCTCCGAGCGTTGCAGCATGTCAAAACTTTTCTTGTCGTCCAGCGGGATAGCGGCGATATCCAGCGGCGGTTCGCCGTTCTTCTCACGCCGCGCGTTGATCATCTCCAGCGCCCAGTTGATGATGGTGAGCGTGCGCAGGCCGAGGAAGTCGAACTTCACCAGGCCGGCGTATTCCACGTCGTTCTTATCAAACTGGGTAACCGGGTGCAGCCCCTGCTCATCACAGTACAGCGGTGCAAAATCAGTAATTTTTGTCGGGGCGATAACGACACCACCGGCGTGTTTACCCGCGTTACGCGTGACGCCTTCCAGCTTGCGCGCCATATCAATAAGCGCCCTAACCTCTTCATCTGCCTCATAGATTTCCGGCAGTTGAGGTTCAGCCTCAAAGGCTTTAGCCAGCGTCATACCCGGATCGGGCGGTACCAGTTTCGAGATACGGTCAACAAACCCGTATGGGTGCCCCAGTACTCGACCCACGTCGCGGATAACCGCTTTCGCCGCCATGGTACCGAAGGTAATAATCTGCGAAACCGCATCGCGCCCATACATTTCCGCGACGTGTTCAATGACCTGGTCGCGTTTCTCCATACAGAAGTCAACGTCAAAATCAGGCATCGAGACACGTTCCGGGTTCAGGAAGCGTTCGAACAGCAGGTCAAATTCCAGCGGATCAAGGTCGGTAATTTTTAACGCGTAAGCCACCAGCGAGCCCGCACCAGAACCACGTCCTGGGCCTACCGGTACACCGTTATCTTTCGACCACTGGATAAACTCCATTACGATCAGGAAGTAGCCCGGGAAACCCATCTGGTTGATAACTTTAAGTTCAACTTCCAGACGTTCATCATAAGGCGGGCGCTTCTGCGCACGGACTTCAGGATCGGGGAACAAAAATTCCAGACGTTCTTCCAGGCCCTCACGCGATTTCGCGACGAGGAAATCCTCGGTGGTCATATCGCCTGTCGGGAACTGCGGCAAGAAGTATTCGCCCAGGCGCACCGTCACGTTACAACGTTTGGCAATCTCGACGGTGTTTTCCAGCGCTTCCGGGATATCGGAGAACAGCTCGCACATCTCTTCTTCGCTGCGCATATACTGCTGCGGCGAGTAGTTGCGAGGGCGTTTGGGATCATCAAGCGTAAAACCGTCGTGGATCGCCACGCGAATTTCGTGTGCGTCAAAGTCACCGGTTTCAAGGAAACGAACATCGTTGGTCGCGACCACCGGCAGGCCACGTGTTTCGGCCAGCGCTACTGCAGCATGCAGGTAATTTTCTTCATCCTGGCGACCGGTACGGATCAGCTCAAGGAAGTAGCAATCAGGGAAATGCTCTTCATAAAACGCCACGCACTCGTCGACCAGTGCGCTGTTCCCACGCAACAGGCTGCGTCCGACGTCCCCCATACGGCCGCCGGAAAGCAAGATTAACCCTTCTTTTAGCTCTATCAGCCAGTCTCTGTCGATAACCGGCCCTTCTGCGCCATAGCCGCGCTGATAGGCTTTTGATATCAACAATGTCAGGTTCTGGTAGCCCGTATTATTAGCCGCCAGTACCGTCAGTTGCGTGAGTTCATCACCCAATAGTTCGCTACGGACATGAAAATCTGCGCCAACAATCGGCTTAATACCTGCGCCATGACCCGCTCCGTAAAACTTCACCAGACCACACAGGTTGGTAAAATCGGTGATCGCCAGCGCAGGCATGCCCAACGCGGCCGCCTTTTTCACCAGCGGCCCGGTTTTCGCCAGCCCATCGATCATGGAATAGTCGCTGTGCACCCGCAGGTGGACGAAACGAGGTTCAGACATCTTCAGATTCCTTTAACACAAGAATCAGGACGTGAGTCCCAGTGCGCGTTTGACAGGAGCAAAACTGCGACGATGGTGCTCAATTGCACCATGCTCAGAGAGCGCAGCCAGATGAAAAGCGGTTGGATAACCTTTGTGCTGAGCAAAACCATACTGCGGGAAAACCTTATCCAGCTCGGCCATTTCAGCATCGCGCGTCACTTTCGCCAGGATGGACGCTGCGCTGATTTCCGCAACGCGGCTGTCACCTTTTACCACCGCCATAGACGGTACCGGCAATGTCGGGCAGCGGTTTCCGTCGATCAGGACGTATTCCGGCGCAATATGCAAACCTGCAACCGCACGCTGCATTGCCAGCATCGTGGCGTGCAGAATGTTCAATTCGTCGATTTCATGCGGTTCCGCACGACCCAGGCTCCAGCTTAACGCTTTATCTTTGATTTCATCAAAAAGCGCCAGTCGACGCTTTTCCGACAATTTTTTGGAGTCGTTAAGACCCACTATCGGACGTGCCGGGTCAAGGATAACAGCGGCAGTCACTACCGCGCCAACCAATGGACCACGCCCAACTTCATCCACACCCGCCACCAAATGCGTATGTGGATAAACAAATTCAATCATTGTGCTAACTCCAGAACTGCATCCGCTGCCTGCTCATCCGCATTGCAACGGATCTGCTGGTGCAATTCGCGGAACGTGTCGTGCATCGCATGGCTGGTTTTACCGTTCGCCAGCAAAGGCAGCAACGCGTGCGCCAGCGCCTGCGGTTCACATTCATCCTGCAACAGCTCTTTGACGAGTTCTCTTCCCGCCAGCAGGTTAGGCAGTGATACGTAATCGGTCTTCACCAGACGTTTTGCCAACCAGAAAGTGAAAGGTTTCATACGATAGCCGACAACCATTGGGCATTTCGCCAGCATACATTCCAGTGCAGCCGTGCCAGAGGCCAACAGCGCAGCATCACTGGCGACCATTGCTTCACGTCCCATTCCGTTGAGCATATGCACGGAAAGTTCCGGGGCAACCTCAGCCTTGATACGTTCAAATTGCTCGCGCCGTTTGGCATTGACCAACGGTACGACGACTTCGAGATCCGGATAATGCTGACGTAATAGCTGCGCCGTTTTCAGGAAATCGGCGCTGAGCATCTCCACTTCTGCACCACGACTCCCAGGCAAAAGCGCCAGGCAGTGAGCATCATGAGGAATGCCTAACACATCACGCGCCGCGTTTTTATCCGGGTCCAGTGGCATGGCGTCCGCCATGGTGTGACCGATAAACCGACACGGGACGTTAAATTTGTCATAAAACGCTTTTTCGAAAGGCAGAAAGGCCAGCACCATATTGGTGGATCTGCCTATTTTGAAAACGCGTTTCTGTCGCCAGGCCCATACAGAGGGGCTGACATAATGAATGGTTTTAATACCCTGCGATTTCAGATTACCTTCAAGGGTAATGTTGAAATCAGGCGCATCAATCCCGACGAAAACATCCGGCTTAAGGTCGGTGAATCGGCGAGTGAGATCGGCACGGATATGCAGTAAACGGCGCAGGCGCCCGAGCACTTCTACAATGCCCATTACTGCCAGTTCTTCCATTTCATACCAGGCTTCACAGCCTTCCGCCTGCATCAATGGACCCGCAACGCCAACAAAACGCGCATTGGGAACACGAGCCTTGAGAGCACGAATTAAACCGGCACCAAGAATATCGCCGGAGGTTTCTCCGGCGACAAGGGCAATCGTTAAAGGACGCTGCTCAGTCATTAACGAATCAGACCACGCGTTGAGCGTTCAAAGAAGTCACTAAAAGCCTGAACATCGGGGTACTGCTTCGCCAGTTCGGCGATTTCCGGTTTCACTTCCTCAAGCGTTTTACCGCTGCGGTACAGCGCTTTATAGGCGTTGCGGATCGCGGTAATGGCTTCACGGGTGAATCCACGGCGTTTCAGACCTTCGATGTTAACGCCAAATGGCGTTGCGTGGTTGCCCTGGGCGATAACGTACGGTGGGACGTCCTGGGCTACGCCAGAGCAGCCCCCCACCATCACGTGTGCACCAATAATGCAGAACTGATGCACCGCGGTCATGCCGCCGATGATAACAAAATCATCAAGCGAAACATGTCCGGCAAGTGTCGCGTTATTCGCCAGAATGCAGCGGTTACCGACCGTACAATCATGCGCAACGTGTGCGTTAATCATCAGTAAGTTATCGCTGCCCACCTTCGTCAACCCACCGCCTTGCACTGTGCCACGATGAATGGTGACGCTTTCGCGAATGCGGTTGCGATCGCCAATTTCCACACGGGTCGGTTCACCAGCATATTTCAGGTCCTGGTTCACTTCACCAATGGAGGCAAACTGATAAATCTCGTTATCGCGACCAATTTTTGTATGGCCATTCACGACAACGTGAGACTTCAGTACGGTACCCTCACCAATTTCAACATGGGGTCCAACAATACAAAATGGGCCAATGTGAGCATTAGCGCCAATGCTGGCGCCGTCTTCGACAATGGCAGTTGGGTGAATAAAGGCGGATTTATCAATCACGTATCAGGCCTCCCGGCTACGGGCACACATCATCGTTGCTTCGCACACAACTTTACCGTCGACCAGCGCAACCCCTTTGAAACGGGTCAGGCCGCGGCGCGTTTTCTCGAAAGTCACTTCCATGATCATCTGATCGCCTGGCACGACAGGACGCTTAAAGCGTGCTTCATCAATACCGGCGAAATAATACAGTTCGCCTGGCTCCAGTTTTCCTACGCTTTTAAACGCCAGAATACCCGTGGCCTGCGCCATCGCTTCCAGAATCAACACGCCAGGAAAAATCGGTTTACCCGGGAAGTGGCCCTGAAAGAAAGGCTCGTTAACGGATACATTTTTCACTGCGCGCAGAAAACGACCTTCTTCAAAATCCAGCACGCGGTCTACCAGTAAAAACGGAAAACGGTGCGGCAGAAGTTCTAAAATCTCTTCAATATGCAGAGTATGAGTGTTAGTAGTCAAAATACTCTTCCTGTCTAAATATACTAAAAGGCAATAATAACACGGCCTGCCGCAATCCCAGGAATGTGACAGGCCGTAAAGTCAGACATGCGTAAAACGATGTATTAGTCTTGTTGATTAACCTTGCGCTCAATCGCTTTGAGGCGCTTGCTCATATCATCAATGTTCATCACCAGTGCAGCTGTTTTACGCCATACCTTGTTGGGTTGTAGCGGAATGCCTGAGGAGTAGACGCCAGGTTCTGTGATAGGACGCATCACCATACCCATGCCAGTTACCGTGACTTTGTCGCATATTTCCATATGCCCATTAATCACGCTGGCTCCGCCAATCATGCAGTAACGGCCAATCTTCAGGCTACCCGCCATAATGACGCCACCGGCTACCGCCGTATTGTCGCCAATCACGACGTTATGCGCAATCTGGCACTGGTTATCAATGATAACACCATTACCGATCACGGTATCGTCCAGCGCACCACGGTCAATCGTGGTACATGCGCCAATCTCAACACGATCGCCAATAATCACGCGACCCAGTTGTGGGATCTTCACCCAGTTACCGCGATCGTTCGCATAACCAAATCCGTCGGATCCGACAACAGTGCTGGACTGGATCAGGCAATTTTCACCGATCTGAATGTCGTGGTAAATCGTCACATTCGCCCACAAGCGTGAACCTGCGCCGATTTTTGTGTTTTTTCCAACGAAGCAACCCGCGCCGATGATCACGTTATCGCCCAGTTCTACGCCAGACTCAATGACCGCATTCGCGCCCACAGAAACATTGTTACCCAACTTCGCCGTTGCATCGATCACTGCACTGGGTGCAATATTTTGCGCAGGCTGAGGCGTGGTATCTAAAATTTGCGCCATTCGTGCATAGGTCAGGTAGGGATTCTTCACTACCAATGCAGCACTCTTAGCAAACGGAAGATCGTCCTGCGTCATCACAACGGCAGAAGCCTGGCATGCACTCAGGTGCTCACGGTACTTTGGATTCACCATGAACGTGATATTGCCAGTTTGCGCAGATTGCATGGACGCTACGCCGGTGATGGCGATATCGCCATCACCGTGTAATTCTGCATCCAACTGCTCTGCTAAATCAGCCAGTCGAATTGAAGGCATTACTTATTTAACCTGTTTCAGTACGTCAGCGGTGATGTCTTTTACATCGCTGCTGTTGTATGCAACGGTGTTCGCGTCAACAACCAGATCGATGCTCTGGCTGCTCGCAACAGATTTCACAGCTGTCTGGATACGATTAACCAGCTTGCCACGTTCTTCGTTAGAACGACGTTGACGATCCTGCTCGAAAGCCTGCGCTTTCTGAGAGAAAGTCTGGCGCTGAGCCATTACGTCTTTTTCCAGCTTGGTACGGTCGCTGCCTGCTTTCATTGATTGCAGACGCTGCATTTTAGATTGCAGGTCGGATTCCATACGCTGCAGTTCACTGGCGCGGCCTTTGAACTCATTTTCCAGCGTAGTAGAAACACCCGTCTTCTGTGCAACCTGTTGGAACAGGCTACCCATGTTGACGATTGCAATTTTGTCAGCAGCCTGTGCGGACGTTGCCATCGCTAAACCGAGACCTGCAGCTAATAACCACTTTTTCACAATTAACTCCTTACCATCCCATTTGCACCCGAAGGTGCAGTTCTTTGCGTGGCCAGGCGATCCCATGCAAGATCGCCTAAAGTCATCGCTACACTACCACTACATTCCTTTGCGAAGAACAATTACCAGGTTTTACCAATGTTAAACTGGAACTGTTCCGCTTTGTCTCCATCGTACTTCTTGAACGGTTGGGCGTAGGAGAAAACCAACGGCCCCAATGGGGACATCCATTGTAACGCGATACCCGCAGACATACGGATATTATTCGGATCGCTGTAGTCTGGCACGCCAAGTGCACGAGTGTCGGCAGTGTTCTGCCAGTTCGTATCCCACACGGTACCCATATCCCAGAAGAAGGAGGTACGCACCGAGTTAGCATATTTATCGCTGATAAACGGCGTAGGTGTGATGAATTCCAAGCTGGCTACAGCCATGGCGTTACCGCCGACTGCATCGTCTGATTTACACAGCGCAGCGCCCGTACACTCTTCGTAGTTGTCATTATTGTCTCTATCGCCAGAATAAGCCCCGTTCTTATAGACGGCTTTCGGGCCGATAGTATTGGACTGGAAGCCACGCACGGTGCTGGAACCACCCGCGTAGAAGTTCTCATAGAACGGCATCTCTTTACTACCTATGCCATCACCATAGCCCAGCTTGGTACGTCCCAGAACCACCCATTTGTGGTCGTCATCGATCGGCACATAGGTCGCCGTATCCAACGTCGCTTTATAGTATTCGTTATCAGAACCCGGAACAGTCACTTTACCGTTCAGGTTGACACGCGTACCTTCCGTAGGGAAATACCCACGGTCCAGCTTGTTGTAGGTCCAACCGTAGTTGAAGGTAAAGTCATCTGCGGCAAAGCTGCTGGTATCATCTTGTCCCATTGAATCAAGATAACGATCCATCGCAATCTGCGGCTGCATGTTGGACAGTTTGTTATGCACATAACCCAGGCCTGCGCGCAACGTGTTGTATTCGTTGACCGGGAAGCCCAGCGTTACGTCCGTACCATAGCTTTTGTTGGTATAGTCGGACAGATCTGCATCATCTGCCTCAAAGTCGTTATAGAAGACACGACCACCGAGACTCACACCATCGACGGTGAAGTACGGGTTGGTGACAGACAGCTCAGTATAGGTCTGATAGTCGTTTTTGGTGCCGCTAATCCCGACTGAATAACCGGTACCTAACCAGTTATCCTGCTGAACGCCCGCCTGGAAGCTTACGCCACTTTCAGTGCCGTAACCCACACCGAAGTTAAAGCTACCGGTGTTGCGTTCTTTCACCTTATAGACCACATCAACCTGATCAGGACTGCCCGGAACACGTTGAGTATCGGTATCGACAGTTTCAAAGTAACCCAGACGGTTCAGACGCTCTTTACCCTGGTCAACCAGATCGCTGCCCAACCAGGCGCCTTCCATCTGGCGCATTTCGCGGCGCAGTACGGAATCTTTCGAAGTGTCGTTACCTTCAAAACGGATCTTACGCACATAGAAACGGTTACCCGCATCCACGTTTACACGCAATTTAACGGTTTTGTCTGCATCGTTGATTTCAGGCTGCGACTGTACACGCGGGTAGGCATAACCATAGCGTCCCAGAAGCTTCTTGATATCATCTTCCATTTTGGTCACTTTGGTGCCGTTATAGAGTTCACCCGGTTCGATTTTCGTCAGGGTCTCAATTTCGGCAGAGTGTCCAGCCAGGTTACCACTCACCTGGACCCCAGAAAGCTTGTACTGCTCGCCTTCTGTGATGTTAACGGTGATGTAGATACCTTTTTTATCCGGCGTCAGGCTAACCTGCGTGGAATCGATATTGAAGCGAGCATAACCGCGATCCAGATAGTAACTGCGCAGGGTTTCAAGGTCGCCGGCCAGTTTCTGTTTCTGGTATTTACGATCGCCCACCACGTTCCACCACGGTACTTCATCGCGTAGTTGGAAGTGAGAGATAAGCTCGTCGGTTGTGAAGGCGTGGTTGCCGACGATATTGATCTGTTGGATCTTCGCCGAAACGCCTTCCTGGAAGACCAGTTTGAGGTCAACGCGGTTACGCGGCAACGGCGTTACCACCGCTTTCACACTGGCGCTGTATTTACCGACGCTATAGTAGAAATCTTCCAGGCCTTTTTCGATATCGGCAAGCGTTGTGCGATCCAGAGACTCGCCAACACGTACGCCAGACGCCTCGAGGTTTTGCTTCAGCATGTCATCTTTTACCGATTTGTTACCGGAGAAAGTGATGCTGGCAATCGTCGGACGTTCTTTTACCTGAACCAGAAGGGTATCACCATCGCGCAGGACGCGGACATCCTCAAAGTTACCGGTGGCGAACAGAGCACGAATGGTATTACTGATATCTTCATCATTAACCGTGTCGCCTGTGCGCACCGGCATACTGAGGAGAGCCGCACCAACGGCGACTCGCTGTAGGCCTTCGAAATGAATGTCCTTCACTACGAACCCTTCAGCACCGTATACGGTGGCGCTGCTAAACAGCAGCGACGCTATGAGCAACTTTTTCATCGCCATCGTTATTATGCGTTCTTCCTAACACTCTCTTACAACCGAGAGAAATCATTGAAAAGTGCAAGCCCCATTAACAACACCAGCAAGATAGAGCCAATGCGATAACTAAAGTCTTGAACCCGCTCGGATACCGGACCGCCCTTCAGCTTTTCAATCGCCAGGAACAGCAGATGCCCCCCGTCAAGAACGGGCAACGGAAACAGGTTAATTATCCCTAAGTTCACGCTGATAAGCGCAAGGAACATCAGGTAATAAATAACCCCGAACTCCGCTGACATCCCAGCCCCCTGGGCGATAGAAATCGGCCCACTGAGGTTGTTCAGTTTTACATCACCGGTAATCAATTTTCCCAGCATACTGACCGTTAGCTTCATCAACTGCCACGTTTTATCCGAGGCTTCGAGGATGGCGCTGAATGGCCCATACTGGCGTACAGTCTTATACTCATCAGGCAGAGGGATAATTTTAGGCACTACGCCCGCAAAACCTTCGGCCTTTCCGTTACCCGGTTTTGAATCCGGGGTTAACGTCAAAGACAAGGAATTCCCTTGTCTTTCAATTTCTAGCGCTAGCGGCTTATCAGGATTATCGCGCACCAACGTCACGAACGTCATCCATTGCGTCAGCGGCTGACCATTGACTTTAACGATCCTGTCGCCAGCTTGCAAACCCGCCTTACTTGCCGCGGAGTTAACCTGCACTTCTGACAGCACCGGTTCAATCTGCGGACCACGTGGACGAATGCCCAAACTAGAGACGGGATCCTCTTTGTCTGGCTCAAATGCCCAATGGCGTAAATCCAGCGTTTTGTCCTGTCGCTGGTTACTGCCAAACTGCGCCACGCTGATGGTCGTATGCTCATCGCCAATTTTGGATACCAGTTGCAATCGGACGGTATCCCAATCAGGGGTTTCGATACCATCAACCGCTTTTAGTTCCGTACCTGGCTGAATTTGCGCCTGGGCAGCAATCGAGTTGGGTGTTATTTCACCAACAACCGGGCGAACGCCAGGGACACCGATGATAAAGACCAGCCAGTAGGCAAAAATAGCGAAGAGGAAATTTGCAATCGGGCCTGCAGCAATAATGGCCGCGCGCTGCCCAACTGTTTTATTGTTGAAAGCGTAGTGGCGCAGCTCCGGTACAACTGGTTCAGCGCGCTCATCCAGCATTTTGACGTAACCGCCGAGGGGGATTAAGGCGATAACGTATTCCGTACCCTGTTTATCGGTACGGCGCCAAAGCGCTTTTCCAAAGCCAATGGAAAAGCGCTCGACGCGGACTCCGCAGCGCCGTGCAACCCAGAAATGACCAAATTCATGCACGGTGATAAGTACACCAAGTGCAACGATGAATGCAGCCAGATTCCAGAGAATACTCAGCATAAGACCATCCGTTAGAGCGTCCTGAATACCAGTAACAACAGGCAAGCAAAGACCGGCACCGCAGCCGTCAGGCTGTCAATACGATCCAGAATACCACCGTGTCCTGGGATTAAGTGACCACTGTCCTTAATACCTGCTTCACGCTTAAACATACTCTCGGTCAGGTCACCCAGCACGGAGGCCAGGGCTGCAACGATGGAGCAAATGAGCAAGGTGACAGGCGCAACTTCAAGATTCGCCCACATACCATAACCCCACGAGATTACAGCTGCAGTGGCAAGTCCGCCAATAAAACCCTGCCAGGTTTTACCAGGAGAAACCTTCGGCGCCAGTTTATGTTTGCCAAACATCTTACCAAACATATACGCACCTGAATCCGCTCCCCAAACGAGGATCATGACATAGAGCAGCCATAGCGCGCCACTATAATGATTCTCATCATAGTGCCAGGCACGTAGCGCCAGCATTCCCCAAAAGAAAGGAACAATGGTTAACACGCCGAAAATTATGCGTAATGTTTTGGAATTACGCCAGACCGAGGCTGAACCGGGGTAAAACAGCACCAGTAATAGCGCCACGGCCCACCAGCCCAGCGACGCCCAAAGCGACACCTCAACCAGCGGTTGGTGAATGTTATGATGATACTCAGGCAGCAAAAACAGCATCAGTGCCAGCAATAGCCCGCACAAAACCGCCAACCAGACTCGCTGTGTACGAGTGGCAAAACCGCTTAACTGTCCCCATTCCCACGCGGCCAGCATACAGACGACCAGCGTAACAATGGCGAACCCCACCGGCGGCAACAAAAACAACGCCGCGATGACAACGGGTATTAAAACAAAAGCAGAAATCAGGCGATACTTCAGCAAAAGCGACCCCCATCAGGCTTTTTCATCACCGGGCTCGGTGCCGCCGAAACGACGCTCACGATTAGCAAAGGCATGTAGCGCACCTTCAAAGTCTTGTTCATCGAAATCGGGCCAGAGAACATCCGTAAAGTAAAGTTCGGCGTAGGCAATTTGCCACAACAAAAAATTACTAATTCGATGCTCTCCCCCAGTCCTTATCACTAAATCCACAGGAGCCAGCTCATGCATACAAACTTGCTGACCAAGCATCTCTTCATCAATTTGCTCCGGACGCAACAGACCTTCCTGCACCTGTTGTGCCAGTTGCCTGACGCCCTGGACAATATCCCACCGTCCGCCGTAATTCGCGGCAATATTCAGCGTTAACCCGGTATTCTGGGCGGTAAGCGCTTCCGACTTGCGAATCCGTTCTTGCAAACGTGTGTTAAATCGACTGATATCCCCAATAATACGCAGGCGCACGTTATGGCGGTGCAGGTTTTTCACTTCGCTATCAAGTGCCCACACAAACAACTCCATTAACGCACTGACTTCCTGCGCTGGTCGGTTCCAGTTCTCACTGCTAAAGGCATACAGCGTTAACGCATCAATACCGTTATTGGCAGCAAAAGAGACAGCCCGGCGGACGGATTTTGCTCCGGCCTTATGCCCAAAGGCGCGGATCTTCCCTTGCTTTTTCGCCCAGCGGCCATTGCCATCCATGATAATTGCGACATGGCGACAACCATGTGCTGGCAAATTTTCGCTTAATGGTTTAGTTGCAGACAACATAACGCGTTTTTAGTCCCTGAAAGGATTATACGGTACTCAGGAATACTGAAGCCTTTGCGCTTCATCCTTCAGGCTGCCTCTTCGTTGGCTGTGCTTATTCGCCCCTGTCACATACTATTTGTATGCTCCAGGGAACTCATTCACTTGCCGCCTTGATGCAACCTGAATGATTTTGTGCATCCACAAAAAAGCCGTGTCAAACCACGGCTTACCCGATCGAAAAAAAGCAAATACCTGCGATCGGGTGGCGCAGACTATATCACTGAAGCCCAACGCTAACAAATAGCACGATCCCCCACAGGGGGATTATCATCAGCTTGAGAGTCGTGTCACTTGTTTTGTCGCGACATCTCTGGCGATAGCATCGACCCTCAGCACATCATCAACGCTCTGCGGTTCCTGCAAATCCATCTTATCCAGTACGGATAAATTGAGATCGGCGATATCCGTAAATCGAATCTGCTGCGCCAAAAATGCGGCAACGGTAATTTCATTAGCGGCATTCAGCGCAGTTGTCGCAGCCTGTCCTTGCTCAAACGCGTCCATCGCCAGTTTCAGGCACGGATAACGCTGATAATCAGGTGCGGAAAACGTCAACGCACTGAGTTTGCAAAAATCGACAGGCTTAACGCCAGAGCTCACACGTTCCGGCCATGCCATTGTATGGGCGATAGGTGTGCGCATATCAGGCTCACCCAATTGGGCCAGGACGCTGCCATCCTGATAACGGACCATAGAGTGAATAACCGACTGTGGATGGATCAGCACTTCCATCTGGCTTGCACTGGCATTAAACAACCAACGCGCTTCAATGTATTCCAGACCTTTATTCATCATGGTGGCGGAATCGACGGAAATTTTTCGTCCCATCGACCAATTCGGATGACGGCATGCCTGATCGGGTGTCATTAGAGCCAGATCGTGCAATGGCGTTTCGCGGAAAGGGCCACCAGACCCGGTAAGCAGAACAGACACAACGCCGTTTTGCTCAAGGTCAGCGTATCCCAGATTGTGTTGGATAGGTTGCGGTAAACTCTGAAAAATCGCGTTATGTTCGCTATCTACCGGCAAAAGCTGCGCTTTATGGCGTTTCACGTCGTCCATAAACAGACGTCCGCAGGTTACCAGAGACTCTTTATTCGCCAGCAAAATGTTTTTGCCCGCGCGGATTGCCGCAAGTGTTGGCAACAAACCTGCCGCGCCGACTATCGCCGCCATAACCTGATCGACATCATCCAACGCAGCCATATCACAGGCAGCCTGCTGCCCGCACATAACCTCGGTGCGACTTCCATGATCCCGCAATGCGGCTTTCACCAGCGCTGCACTTTTTTCGTCATCCATCACCGCGTAACGGGGTGAAAACTCCAGACATTGCTCCACCATACGGGCGACATTTTTACCCGCTACCAACGCAGCAACACGAAATTTATCCGGGTTATGACGTACTACATCGAGCGTACTGCAACCAATAGAGCCGGTTGAGCCCAGGATGGTTAATTGCTTCATGAGACATCCAGAAGAATTGAGACAGGATAAAAAAGCAAAACGCCGCCATCCAGCCTTCTCAGGCCTTCTAAGCGGCGTTTTTAGCGTACAGGCGAATCAGAACTGCATCAGTTCCGCTTCTTTCTCTGCCAGCGCCGCATCAACTTTCTTGATTGCAGCATCGGTCAGTTTCTGTACGTCGTCCTGAGAACGGCGATCGTCATCTTCGCTGATCTCTTTATCTTTCAGCAGCGCTTTCACTTTGTCGTTGGCATCACGGCGTACGTTACGCACAGCAACACGCGCGCCTTCAGCTTCACCACGTACGATCTTGGTCAGATCTTTACGACGCTCTTCGGTCAGCGGTGGCAGCGGAACGCGGATGTCAGAGCCCGCTGAGCTTGGGTTCAGACCGAGGTCGGAAGCCATAATTGCTTTCTCAACAGCAGGACCCATAGAGCGGTCAAACACGTTGATTTTCAGGGTACGGGAATCTTCAACCGTTACGCTTGCCAGTTGGCGCAGCGGAGTCGGCGTGCCGTAATATTCCACGATAATGCCATCCAGCAGGCTGGGAGAAGCACGACCCGTGCGAATTTTGCTGATTTGATTTTTGAACGCTTCGACGCATTTGTCCATGCGTACTTCAGCATCTTTTCTGATATCGTTGATCACGTTACGAATCCTTGAAAGCTTGTTTCAGTCAGACCATACCCACCACGCAAGGTGTGACAAGTATAGTCTTGATTAATTTTGAGGGACGTATCCCGCGACATTAAAGCGGAATATTACCTGCATTTAGCCGCAACGGGAATTATTCCGTGATTAACGTGCCTTCTTTTTCACCCATCACAACGCGGCGCAACGCACCCGGTTTGTTCATGTTGAAGACACGAATCGGTAATTTGTGGTCACGAGCCAGCGTGAACGCAGCCAGATCCATCACTTTCAGTTCTTTATCCAGTACTTCAGCATAGGTCAACTGTTCGTACATGGTTGCTGTTGGATCTTTAGCCGGATCGGCGGTAAACACACCATCAACTTTAGTGGCTTTCAGAACCACATCCGCTTCAATTTCAATACCACGCAGGCAGGCTGCGGAGTCGGTAGTGAAGAACGGGTTGCCAGTACCAGCGGACAAAATAACCACGCGGTTGTTACGCAGCAGACTGATCGCTTCTGCCCAGCTGTAGTTATCACACACGCCGTTCAGAGGAATTGCGGACATCAGGCGAGCGTTCACATAGGCGCGGTGAAGCGCATCGCGCATCGCCAGACCGTTCATTACGGTGGCTAACATGCCCATGTGGTCGCCCACAACGCGGTTCATCCCTGCTTTCGCCAGACCAGCACCACGGAACAGGTTACCACCACCGATCACTACGCCAACCTGGATTCCCAGCTCGACCAGCTCTTTGATTTCCTGAGCCATACGGTCAAGTATGCTTGCATCAATACCGAAGCCTTCTGAACCTTGCAGAGCTTCGCCACTTAACTTAAGCAGAATACGTTTGTAGACGGGTTTTGCATTGGTAGCCATGTTTCTTTCCTGAGACTGTCAACGAATGAGATGAGTTAATTCCAGCGACATTGTATGTCGCTTTTCAGCCTTACCACTATAGCGCTTAGCTGAATTTACAAGTCGGACGCAAAAAGAAGCCGCCCTCAGGCGGCTCCTTTTAAAATTAAGACTGCTTGGACATCGCAGCAACTTCTGCTGCAAAGTCAGTCTCAACTTTCTCGATGCCTTCACCCACTTCGAAGCGGATGAAACCAGTTACGTCAGCGTTGTGCTCTTTCAGCAGCTGAGCAACAGATTTGCTCGGATCCATTACGAAAGGCTGACCAGTCAGAGAAACTTCGCCGGTGAATTTCTTCATGCGGCCTTCAACCATTTTCTCTGCGATTTCTTTCGGCTTACCAGACTGCATCGCGATGTCCAGCTGAACCTGGTATTCTTTTTCTACTACTTCAGCAGAAACGTCTTCCGGCTTAACGAATTCTGGTTTGCTTGCGGCGATGTGCATTGCCAGCTGTTTAACCAGTTCTTCATCAGCGCCAGTTGCAGCAACCAGAACACCGATACGAGCACCGTGCTGGTAGCTACCCAGAACTTCGCCTTCCAGGGAAGCAACGCGACGGATGTTGATGTTCTCACCGATTTTAGCAACCAGAGCAACACGTTCTTCTTCGAACTGTGCTTTCAGAACTTCAACATCAGTGATTTTGCCAGCAACGGCAGCGTCCAGTACTTTGTCAGCAAATGCCTGGAAACCAGCATCTTTAGCAACGAAGTCAGTCTGGCAGTTAACTTCCAGAATGAAAGCGATATTGCCGTCGATTTTGGTTTTGATTACGCCGTCAGCAGCAACGTTGCCTGCTTTTTTCGCTGCTTTGATAGCACCGGACTTACGCATGTTTTCGATTGCCAGCTCGATGTCGCCATTAGCTTCAGTCAGTGCTTTTTTGCAATCCATCATGCCTGCGCCAGTACGCTCACGCAGCTCTTTTACCAGGGATGCGGTAATTTCAGCCATTCTAAAATCCTCGGAAGATTTGATCTGCCCGGCATGAAACCGCACAGATTTAAAAGTGAAAAAGGGGCCTGAAGGGCCCCTAACCAAACGTGATACTACCTGGTTTATAAGGGGGCTCTAACGAGCGTGCCTTATTATTCAGCTTCTACGAAGCTTTCTTCCGCCTGGGAAGCCAGATCCTGAGAACGGCCTTCACGAACGGTAGTAGCTACAGCGCCCAGGTACAGGGTCACAGCACGGATTGCGTCGTCGTTACCCGGGATAACGAAGTCAACACCGTCCGGATCAGAGTTGGTATCAACGATAGCAAATACTGGGATACCCAGGTTGTTTGCTTCTTTGATAGCAATGTGCTCGTGGTCAGCATCAATTACGAACAGAGCGTCCGGCAGGCCGCCCATGTCTTTGATACCGCCCAGGCTGTTTTCCAGTTTCTCAAGCTCACGGGTGCGCATCAGCGCTTCTTTCTTGGTCAGCTTTTCGAAAGTACCGTCCTGAGACTGAGTTTCCAGATCTTTCAGACGTTTGATGGACTGACGAACAGTTTTCCAGTTAGTCAGCATACCGCCCAACCAGCGATGGTTCACGAAGAACTGATCGCAGCTGTTAGCAGCGTCTTTCACCGCTTCGCTTGCAGCGCGTTTAGTACCAACGAAAAGGATTTTACCTTTACGAGCAGAGATCTTGTTCAGTTCAGCCAGAGCTTCGTTGAACATCGGTACAGTTTTCTCAAGGTTGATGATGTGAACTTTGTTACGCGCACCGAAGATGAACGGCTTCATTTTCGGGTTCCAGTAACGGGTCTGGTGACCGAAGTGAACACCAGCCTTGAGCATGTCGCGCATGGAAACAGTTGCCATGATTAAAACCTCTATATATAAAAGTTGGGGTTAAGCCTCCACGCATCCCATATTACCGACCCCAAAGGGCACCCCGGAATATGTGTCGATACGTGTGTGTTGTTACACAAAGTGAGATTTGTCGCTCCCGTCCATCGTGTGTAGTCTTCGAATGGATCGGAAGTCCGGCGCGCTTTATACCACAAATACGCCACCGACACCAATAATTGTTGGCGGTCTGTGCTGGATTGAACGATGAATTTCGTGTTACAGACAGGCGGCAAATTTTTGAATCCCCGGGAGCTTACGGCCAGTAAGTAACCAGGGTGAAAAAATGTAGCCAACGCATTTGTGGCACGAAAGGCGAAGTTCAGAATGATTCTCAATTTGGCAGGGTACACTCCAGACTGATACCATTGACGGCACTTACACAATTATTGTCGAAATAATCGACACTGATGGACAGAATTCATGGCTATCTCAATTAAGACTCCTGAAGAAATCGAAAAAATGCGCGTCGCTGGCCGTCTGGCAGCCGAAGTGCTGGAGATGATCGAACCGTTTATCAAACCGGGCGTGAGCACCGGCGAGCTGGATCGCATCTGTAACGACTACATCGTGAATGAACAGCAGGCGATTTCCGCGTGCCTGGGTTATCACGGTTATCCGAAATCCGTGTGCATCTCTATTAATGAAGTCGTGTGCCACGGGATCCCGGATGACGCTAAGCACCTGAAAGAGGGTGATATCGTCAACATCGACGTCACCGTGATTAAAGACGAGTACCACGGCGATACGTCCAAAATGTTTATCGTCGGTAAACCGACCATTCTTGGCGAGCGTCTGTGCCGCGTAACGCAGGAAAGCCTGTATCTGGCGCTGCGTATGGTAAAACCGGGTATTCGCCTACGTACCCTGGGTGCTGCAATTCAGAAATACGCAGAAGGTGAAGGCTTCTCTGTAGTACGTGAATACTGCGGCCACGGTATCGGTCGCGGCTTCCATGAAGAACCTCAGGTCCTGCACTACGATGCAGACGACGGCGGTGTGGTACTGCAGCCGGGCATGACCTTCACCGTAGAACCGATGCTGAATGCCGGTGATTACCGTATCCGCACCATGAAAGACGGCTGGACGGTGAAAACCAAAGATCGCAGCTTGTCTGCTCAGTACGAGCATACTATTGTGGTAACGGAAAACGGCTGTGAAATTCTGACATTACGTAAGGATGACACCATCCCGGCAGTCATCACACACGACGCATAATTTTTTGCCTGATGGCGATGCTCCTGCATCTTATCAGGCCTACAAATTACACCTTTACTCAAAATCATTCGAGTTGCCTCAAGGCGGCAAGAGAGTGAATCTTCAGGAGCGTACATAAGTACGTGACTGGAGTGAACGAGCGCAGCCAACGCAGAAGCAACTTGAAGGATGAAGAGTAAATACGTAGGCCGGGTAAGGCGTTCACGCCGTCATCCGGCTTTTTAATGGGTGGCGCACAATGAATACTCTTCCTGAACAGCACGCAAATACTGCCCTCCCCACCCTGCCTGGCCAACCGCAAAACCCAGGGACATGGCCACAGCACGACCTCAACTGTACCGGCATTAAAGCTCATATCGATAATTTCCAGCACTGGCTGGGGGAAGCATTTGACAGCGGAATTTCCGCTGAACAGTTAATCGAAGCCCGCACCGAATTTATTGACCAGTTGCTGCAGCGCCTGTGGATTGAAGCAGGTTTCGGTCAGATTGCCGATCTGGCGCTGGTTGCCGTTGGCGGCTACGGGCGTGGTGAGCTGCATCCACTTTCCGATATTGACCTGCTAATCCTTAGCCGTAAAAAACTGCCTGACGCGCAGGCGGAGAAAGTCGGCGAGTTATTAACGCTATTGTGGGATGTGCGGCTGGAGGTAGGACACAGCGTGCGTACACTGGAAGAGTGTCTGCTGGAAGGGCTATCAGATTTAACCGTCGCCACCAACCTGATTGAAACACGACTGCTGATTGGCGACGTCGCGTTGTTCCTTGAGCTGCAAAAGCATATTTTCAGCGAAGGTTTCTGGCCATCCGATAAATTTTACGCTGCCAAAGTAGAAGAGCAAAATCAACGCCATCAGCGCTATCACGGCACCAGCTACAATCTGGAGCCGGATATCAAAAGCAGTCCAGGTGGACTGCGCGACATCCACACCCTGCAATGGGTCGCCCGCCGTCATTTTGGTGCCACGTCGCTGGATGAGATGGTCGGTTTCGGCTTCCTGACGCTGGCGGAGCGCGCCGAACTGAATGAATGTTTGCATATTCTGTGGCGGATCCGCTTCGCATTGCATCTGATCGTGAACCGTTACGACAACCGTCTGCTGTTTGATCGACAGCTCAGCGTGGCTCAACGCCTCAATTATGGCGGTGAAGGCAATGAGCCTATCGAGCGGATGATGAAAGACTATTTCCGGGTCACGCGGCGAGTGAGCGAACTGAACCACATGCTGCTCCAGTTGTTTGACGAGGCGATTCTCGCCATGCCGGCCGATGAAAAACCGCGCCCCATTGATGACGACTTTCAACTGCGTGGCACATTGATTGACCTGCGCAATGACGACCTGTTTATCCGCGAGCCCGAGGCCATTTTGCGGATGTTTTATATCATGGTACGCAATAGCGCGATCACCGGAATTTACTCAACCACACTGCGTCATTTGCGTCATGCCCGTCGTCATTTAACGCAGCCGCTGTGCTACATTCCGGAAGCGCGCTCGCTATTTCTCAGCATGTTGCGCCATCCAGGCGCAGTGAGTCGCGGCCTGTTGCCAATGCATCGCCACAGCGTGTTATGGGCCTATATGCCGCAATGGTCGCATATAGTCGGTCAAATGCAGTTTGACCTGTTTCATGCTTATACAGTGGATGAGCACACTATCCGCGTCATGCTGAAACTGGAAAGTTTTGCCAAGGAAGAGACCCGCCAGCGTCATCCGCTGTGTGTGGATCTGTGGCCGCGCTTGCGTCAACCGGAACTCATTCTGATTGCTGCGCTGTTCCACGATATCGCCAAAGGTCGTGGCGGCGATCACTCTATTCTGGGGGCTCAGGACGTACTCAAGTTCGCCGAATTACACGGACTCAACTCCCGCGAAACGAATCTGGTTATGTGGCTGGTACGCCAGCATCTGCTGATGTCGGTGACCGCTCAGCGCCGTGATATTCAGGACCCGGAGGTGATTAAGCAATTCGCCGAAGAAGTACAAACGGAACACCGTTTGCGTTTCCTGGTCTGCCTTACCGTCGCCGATATCTGCGCCACTAACGAAACGCTATGGAATAGCTGGAAGCAAAGCCTGTTGCGCGAATTATACTTCGCCACAGAAAAACAACTGCGTCGTGGAATGCAAAATACACCGGATATGCGCGAGCGTGTGCGCCATCATCAGCTTCAGGCGCTGGCGTTATTGCGGATGGATAACATTGATGAAGAAGCGTTGCACCATATCTGGTCACGCTGTCGAGCGAACTATTTCGTGCGCCACAGCCCAAATCAACTGGCCTGGCATGCGCGTCATCTCTTACAACATGACCTCAAAGAACCGCTCATTCTGCTTAGCCCGCAGGCAACGCGTGGGGGAACGGAAATCTTTATCTGGAGTCCGGATCGCCCGTATCTGTTTGCCGCCGTTTGCGCCGAACTGGACCGGCGTAATCTGAGCGTCCACGATGCGCAGATTTTCACCACCCGTGATGGCATGGCGATGGATACGTTCATCGTACTGGAGCCGGACGGCAGTCCGCTGTCGTCAGACCGACACGAAGCGATCCGTTTTGGGTTGGAACAAGCCATTACTCAACGCAGTTGGCAACCACCGCAACCGCGTCGTCAGCCGGCAAAATTACGCCACTTTACTGTCGATACTGAGGTCACCTTTTTGCCGACCCATACCGACCGTAAGTCATTCCTCGAACTTATCGCACTCGATCAACCAGGACTACTGGCGCGGGTCGGGCAGATTTTTGCCGATCTGGGAATTTCGCTGCATGGCGCCCGAATTACAACTATTGGTGAGCGAGTAGAAGATTTATTCATAATCGCCACCGCCGACCGGCGTGCCCTTAATAATGAGCTGCAGCAGGAAGTACATCAACGGTTGACAGAGGCCCTCAATCCAAACGATAAAGGGTAATGTTTTTATTTATTATGGAAAGAGTTTAACAATGCAGCAGTTACAGAACGTTATTGAGTCCGCTTTTGAGCGTCGTGCCGACATCACTCCGGCGAATGTGGATACCGTAACCCGTGAAGCGGTTAATCAGGTTATTTCTTTACTGGATTCCGGTGCACTGCGTGTCGCAGAAAAGATTGACGGCCAGTGGGTCACCCATCAGTGGCTGAAAAAAGCGGTCCTGCTCTCTTTCCGTATTAACGATAATCAGGTTATCGATGGTGCGGAAAGCCGCTACTTCGATAAAGTGCCGATGAAATTTGCCGACTACGATGAAGCACGCTTCCAGAAAGAAGGCTTTCGCGTGGTTCCGCCTGCGGCCGTGCGTCAGGGGGCATTTATCGCACGTAACACCGTGCTGATGCCGTCTTACGTTAACATTGGTGCGTATGTTGATGAAGGTACGATGGTTGATACCTGGGCGACCGTAGGTTCTTGTGCGCAAATCGGTAAGAATGTTCACCTGTCCGGTGGCGTTGGCATCGGCGGCGTACTGGAGCCGTTACAGGCTAACCCGACCATCATCGAAGATAACTGCTTCATCGGTGCGCGTTCGGAAGTTGTGGAAGGCGTGATTGTCGAGGAAGGTTCCGTCATCTCGATGGGCGTGTATATCGGTCAGAGCACCCGTATTTACGATCGTGAAACAGGCGAAGTGCATTATGGTCGCGTACCGGCAGGTTCTGTTGTCGTTTCCGGCAACCTGCCGTCGAAAGATGGCAAATACAGTCTGTACTGCGCGGTGATCGTGAAGAAAGTCGACGCTAAAACGCGTGGCAAAGTGGGTATCAACGAACTGTTACGTACCATCGACTAACAGCAATTTGAAAAAGCGGGCTTAGCCCGCTTTTTTTACATCTGCGGGTGGCATAAACAAGGCTTTTCGTTAATTATTCAATGGTTATAGTGAGCTTAAGGGTACCGCTATGTATGACAATCTGAAAAGTCTGGGCATTACTAATCCTGAAGAGATCGATCGTTACAGCCTGCGGCAAGAAGCCAACAACGATATCCTGAAAATCTATTTCCAAAAGGATAAAGGCGAGTTTTTTGCCAAGAGCGTGAAATTCAAATATCCCCGTCAGCGTAAAACGGTGGTCGCCGATGGCATAGGTCAGGGCTACAAAGAAGTGCAGGAGATCAGTCCAAACCTGCGCTATGTGATCGACGAGTTGGATCAGATCTGCCAGCGCGATCGCAGTGAAGTCGATCTTAAACGCAAGATCCTCGATGATTTACGTCATCTGGAAAGCGTCGTGACCAATAAGATCAGCGAAATTGAAGCCGATCTGGAAAAACTGACGCGCAAATAAGCCATCATATCTTCAGGCCAGGAAACTGGCCTTTCTAAAAAAATATCACACACCCACACTCCCTTTAATTTACTCATCATTTCATTATCCATAAAGATAAAAAAATATATATCCATATCATTAACATCATTGCACACAGATATTATATAAAATGACTTTTATTATCTCATAAAAAATATAAGGTTTATCTATCTTCAACCACTAAATAAGAGATAACCAACTATGAACAATATACTTTTAATGAAATGCTATGCTCTCGAAAAGGCAACATGGCTTAATAAAGAAGGTTTTAATAAAGGGTTACTGCACGATCGTCAGGAATTAGACTTTATTTTGCCCGCGGAGACCATCCTTCGCGTCAGGCAGTCCGACATCAGTAATGGTTCTGCTACCTTGCGTCTATTATGCAATGACTCTGCTGTTGAAAAAACATTAACATTGAAAACTGAATGGCAAGAGATCAGCGCTACTGTTGATACCGTCCCTTTCATTGATACGCTATACATGGAAAATGTTTCTGATTACGACGTTGAATTTGAAACACCAGAAAAATTCCAGACATTGCCTTTTTTTGACAAAAATAGTGATTCTGCTTTATTTTTTTCTTCATGGTCAGAGACCAACGCCCCCTATGCGCTTATCGATACTGGCAGTGCCAAACTATTAGTTCCCTTTGCCGACATGGATAATCTCCAGAATGTAAATACCGACAATGGCATTTACGGACTATTGGACTATTATGAAAAAATTTTTGCATTCTATAATGATTTAGCCGGACTTAGTTTTACGCCAGTAAATTCTCTCAATCAGAACATTGCCAATAAGTATTTCATTAAGGCAGATAAAAACGGTGTGGGTTCCGCCTATTTCAACACCTACTGGTGTGCAGAGACCTCATCAACCATCGCGCAAGGCTGGATTGATAATGTTGAAAACCAATGGACTGTGCTGCATGAAATTGCCCATGGATATCAGGGCAATTTTATGAATGACTCTCGCTTCTCCGCTGGAGAGGTTTGGAATAATATATATGGTGCATGGTTTCAGCAAGTTATGTTGGGCAATAAAAATGAACTGTATACCGATGGATGGTTATATAACGATGGAAACAGAGGTTACACTGAGGATAATTTCCGAAATAATATCTATAATCAAACACCGGTGAATCAGTGGAATCCACATCAAAGATTATTATTATTGATGCTAATGCAATTCAAATCCTCGATGAAAAATTTTGTGCTATTTAATGATAGTTACCGGGCATTGGCAAACAGCGAAAATTTCTCCGCATCAGATCATCACATCCTGGATATGCTTGCAGAGGCAAGCGCCTCTGCCGCAGGATATGATATGACCCCCTATATTGCTTTGTGTGGTGTTGAACTTGATGATATCACCCGAGAACGTATTCAGACTCTGGAAACCAAACCGGTTTATCCACTCTTTGATCTCCTGCCTGAAGCGGAATGGGACAACGCGCAGCAAGCAATGGGGCTACAAACGTCTGTTTGGTTGGTTGATAATGCAGAGTTGTCTGTCTTAAACAAAAAAGGCAATGTTACCTTTGATATCATCATTGATAATTTAGCTCAAATTTATGGACGTGATCTCAAAATAATTGATCATTGTGGCAATGATATTACGGTCAGAATTACTAATACTACATTAGAACAGCAATATTTACCCATTGGGGTTTATCAACTTATTCTGCCAAAAGGAAAATCTCAAAAATATACTACTGATCAAAACTGGTTTGTGGTACGTGAAGGCGAAAATAATGTAACCATTAATTATACCCCACTAAATGACACCAGCGGTCGTAACGAAGAACTTATTTTCCTGGGGCTTGGCGATGCAAAGTTTGCAACCCTCACTGTTGAGAATGAGAGCAAAACAATCCAACTAAATGTCACCAGTTCCGCGCCACATTCCTACTATGGCAGTGACATTTATGCGAGCGTCACCATTTTCTCAGCGACTGGCGAGGAAATTTTCAATCGTGATATGCCAGGACAAAATTGTCCAATTACCTATGATGAAATTCCTTTTGAAGATGGGTATCTCATCGAGGTTTATCATGCCGAATGTGGGAAGCGTTTATATAGCCTACCAAATTATCTTGATCTGGTTGTGCACAATGAAAAAATCAATAACTTCAGGATTGATAAAACAGGATTATTTAATACCGCACTAAACAATGACCCGGATGAGGATCTCCGTTCTATTATTGCTGAGTCAGCAGAAAAGCTACGCGTTGAGTCACTTATTTATACTCTACCAGAAAGCACAGAAAAAATCAGTATCTGGCTAATGATTAACAAATTCACTGGAGAGGAGCGTGATTTATTATTACTTGAATATGCAGATGTCATCCCATTAGATAATAGTGAACCCGACATCCTGACAGGGAGTATTATTCATCTTGAATTACGCGGATTGAGTGACGCCGAATTTTCCGAAGTTACTATCGATAACAGTAATTACTTGATGACGGTAAATACTAAATCAGTAATACCACACAATTATTATCCGGAAACCTACGCATGGATACGTGTGTGGAATGAAAATGGGATTGAAATGTACAACCGAAATTATGATGGCTCAATCCGATATCCGACTACAACAGAAAGCATTCCATTACGCAATGGCTATGTTATCGACATCCTTCATTATGAACCATTCAGATGCGTAGCTTCAAACGTTATGCAAAATACAGATTTTCAACTTGCACAGGATAATACATGGGAAGTCATTAGTTCAGGGCTACAAGATTACCAACACCCGACTTCCAGTGATCCGAAGGCGACAATACGAGGTAATAAATTTCTCTGGAAGCTACTGGGATATTACGATGTACAGTTTGCCAGTATTGATATGGATCTGGTGAATAACCAGGTTGTTTACTCAACAGAGGCCACCACGCCACACAGCATATATGGCGAAGATCTCTATGCAGAGGTCAACATTATCGATAACAATGGTTTTCTCGTTTATCATCAGGAAATACAAAGTAAAGTCCTGCTGGAGAAATACACGAACACTATGACACTGGAAAAAGGATATACTATTGAGGTTTATCATGCAGAAGCATATAAACGCTCGGTTATTCTCAACACCGAGACCGAGCAAAAGTATCCCCAAAAGAAAAAAGTAGTTTATCAGGTTATTGAAAAAGGACTGCTTTTAATTTCTGAAGAGTAACCCGTAGCTCAAAACCACCTCGCTGTGAGGTGGTTTAATGTCTCAATGCTGCTCATCCAGTTGCAACGCCACATACAGCAGCAGCCTGTCATCGAAATTCCCCAAATCCAGCCCGGTAAGTTCTGAAATACGATTCAGGCGATATTCAAGCGTATTGCGGTGGATAAATAGCGCCTTTGAGGTCGCCAGCGGCTGTACGTTGTGGCGAAACCATGCCGCTAATGTCCTACGCAGCAAGCCGTTGTTATCCATCGCTTTCAGTCGTACCAACGGACGGGCCAACTCATTAGCCTGCCAACCGCCACGCAGGCTGTCTAACAGCACGGGCAGCATCAAATCCTGGTAAAAATAGCTGCGGCTTTCCGGCATGCGCTGCTTACCAACCATCATGGTCGTACGCGCGGTGCGATACGAGCGGGCAATGCTGCCCGGCCCGGTAAAATAGTTACCCAGCGATACGCGAAAGCGTAGCTGTCCGTTCTCTTTCATACGGGCGATCAGCTGTTCAACACGCTTGCGATGATCTTCTGCATCCCAGCGGCCAAACTGATTCAGCGCGGGTTTCAGAACGACCATCTCAGTCAGTGAAACAATCGCAATCAGGTTATTTCGCTCTGGTGTCGTCAACGCATTTTGTAATTGCTGTAGTTCAGCCATGGCGCTGTCTACACCAAGCTGACCGCTGTCGACCTCCACCACTGCTACCACACGTGGTTGGTTCAGATCTATTCCTAGCCGCTGCGCCCATTCCACCAGCGCCGGGGTGTTCTCTTCAGCCTGAATCAGGTTCATCACCAGTTCTTCGCGCAGACGACTGTCCTGAGCGAGCAGATGCATCAAACGCGACTGCTCCAGCATCATTTCGGCGGTCATACACACCAGTTCACCGTACTTACGCAAATGCTCCGGCTCGCCGGTTAAACCAATAACGCCAACAATTTCGCCTTCAAGCCGCAGCGGCAGGTTTATTCCCTGTCGCACGCCGTGCAGATGTCGTGCTACCGCATCATCAATATCGACGACCCGGCCCTGTGAGAGCACCAGCAGCGCACCTTCGTGCAATTCACCAATACGCTCGCGATCGCCACTGCCAATGATCCGCCCACGGGCATCCATTACGTTGATATTGGTATCAATGATGCGCATCGTGCGCGCCACGATATCCTGCGCCATTTTGGTATCGAGATGCCAGCCAGCCATAAAGCCCTCCTGTGAGCAGTGCTCAAGCATAGGGAAGAAAACAGACCGCGACATTGTGCAAATGCACAAAGCAGAAGAGAGAAGTATGGAGTTGTGGTAGGTATCACAAAAAGAAACCCCTTCCCTGATATGGGAAGGGGTTCAGAGGGATTACTGCATCAACAGATAGATAGAGCTGTCACCACGCTGAATGTTCAGCGCCAGAACAGCTGGTTTACTGTCGAGAATTTTGCGCAGTTCCGCGATGTTTTTCACCGGTTGCTGGTTAGCACCAATGATGACATCCCCTTTCTTCAGGCCAATCTGTGCCGCCGGCGAATTCGGTTTCACATCGCTTACCACGACACCTTTGTCCTGGCCTTTGTTGCTCATATCCGCACCTTCAATGCCTTTGAAGATAGAGCTGGAATCAACCTGAGTCTGGCTGCTCTGCTGCAGTTCCAGGTTCACCGTTACCGGCTTACCGTCTCGCAGCAGGCCAAGGTTAATTTTGCTACCCACTGGCATGGTGCCGACCTGCGCACGCAGGGCAGCGAAGCTGCTGATGGGTTTACCGTTCAGTGATGTAATCACGTCACCCGCTTTGATACCGGCTTTCGCTGCAGAAGAGTTCGGCATAACCTGACTGACGAATGCCCCACGCTGGGCATCAACTTTCATCGCTTTCGCCAGCTCAGAGCTCAGCTCAGTCCCCATAATACCCAGCTCACCGCGTTTAACCTGGCCGAACTCAACCATCTGCGAAGTCAGGTTTTTCACCATGTTGCTTGGGATAGCAAAACCGATACCGATGTTGCCACCGTCCGGCGCGAGGATCGCGGTGTTAATCCCGATCAACTCACCATTCAGGTTAACCAACGCACCACCAGAGTTACCACGGTTGATCGCCGCATCCGTCTGGATAAAGTTCTCGTAGTTTTCGGCATTCAGGCCACTACGCCCCAGTGCGGAAACGATACCTGAAGTCACCGTTTCACCAAGGCCAAACGGGTTACCAATCGCTACAGTGTAATCACCCACGCGCAGTGCATCAGAATCTGCCAGCTTAATTGCCGTCAGGTTTTTCGGGTCCTGGATCTGGATCAGTGCGATATCAGAGCGCGGATCTTTTCCGACGATCTTCGCGTCAAACTTACGACCATCGCTCAGTTGAACCTTGATCACCGTGGCGTTATCGACCACGTGGTTGTTGGTCACAACATATCCTTTCGCGGCATCAATGATGACGCCAGACCCCAGCGCCATAAATTTCTGCTGCTGTCCGCCGCCGTTGTCAGCACCCGGAGCGCCACCCTGACAGAACGGTGAGCTCTGGAACGGAGAACCGTCCTGGCAGAACGGAGAGTTATCACCGAAGAACTGCTGGAAATTACGCGGCATACGCGGCGTATTGACCGTCGTGCTCCCCTCGACATTAATACTCACCACCGATGGCATCACTTTTTCGAGCATCGGGGCCAGGCTTGGCATCTGTTGGGCAGTTGTTACTGAAGACGCTGTCTCAGCCGCCGTTGCAGACAGGGGGGACAACGCCAAACCTAAACTCAGAGCCAGTGCACTCATTGCTAATGTGGTTTTTTTCATGTGTTTCGTTCTCGATTAACAGGTCACGCAAAATTGCTGTATACCTCAGAGTCGTTTTATAGCGCTAAGTTCCAGAATGAAGTTTAAGGAAAAAGTAAAATTTTATTGTCCGTCTTTACAAATGAGTATTTATTGTTCTACCGCCATCAGCCGTCTATATTCATCCCAGGCATACAAGTCAGTCATCCCGCTGATATAATCCTGAATTAAACGGCAGCGGTAATAATATTCCATAACCGGGAACTCGGCACTACCCGGCAATATTTTACTGACCGCCTCAACATAAGCAAGACGATGGCGGGTAGACAACTTTTGAAATAATCGAGATTCGATAGGGAACTGTTTTAATCTTTCGTGTTCAACCAGCTCGCTAAAGTCGGATAATGACATTTTTAACAGTGGTTGGTAGATTTCCAGAAGCCCACTGATAACCCGATAGCCTTGCAATTCCAGTTGCTCCACATCTGGATGGCTAAACACATGTTTTACCGCTACATTTTTATAAACCCCAAGCAACTGACTGAAGCTACTGGCATCTTCTAATAAAGCGTGGTTAAAACTCCCCTCAAAAATTTGCGGTAAATTATCAATAAAACGCTGAGCGGCGTACGGTACCAGTTTATTCAGCGTGTTAACGCGTAAATACATAAAGAACTGATCTTCCGTACTGCGACTTAATGTATTTGAGCGAGATTTTTCCCAGGCGTTCTCAACAACCTGGCTAAACAGGGAACCTTTTTCATGATGCCCCCACGCCTCATACAGATGGTGGTAAAGCTGCTCAACACTGAAGATTCTTTTCTCAACAGCATCCTCCAGGTCAGCCACACAATAAGAGATATCGTCCGCTGCTTCCATAATCCAGGTTAATGGAAAGCGACTGTAAGGTGCTAAGGATAATTCTTTACGTAACCGCTCAATATACGGTTCCTCGGAAAGGTAATATCCCGGTTTCTTCATTAAATAGTTATGCGTCGCCGGCGTACCTCCACGCCACCATGCCGGGCGCGTATATTTTAAAATCCCCCCCACCTGCGACCAGGTCAGGTTCATGCGCATCAGTGTATGCACCAACCGAATGCCCTGTGCATTGCCTTCAAAATGGCACAGGTCCTGACGTACCTTGCGGCGAATATCATTGAGCGACTCTTCACCTTCACGCAAACGTAACGCAGGCACCTGGCAGCGATCGTCGCTTAAGGGCTGGCTTTCAGCATCAGCCGGATAGAGTCGCTGGCGAAACCAGTCATTAATTGCTGCCTCGCCAAAGTGACCAAACGGCGGATTGCCGATGTCATGCATCAGGCAGGACATTTCGACGATGCTTTCAAAGGGACCGGTCAACTCATCCAGGCCGTACTGCTCCAACAATTTTTGCTCTTTCAGCCGACTGAGGATCTCTTTGGCGATATAACGCCCTACCTGCTGAACTTCCATCGAGTGCGTCAGGCGCGTACGCACCGCCGCATTACGCTCCAACGGAAAGACCTGGGTTTTTTGCTGCAGTCGGCGAATAGCCGGAGAATTGATAATACGTCCACGGTCGCTTTCGAAAATGCGCAGGATCTCATGCTCAGATTTCACGCCCTGCGGCGAACGGTAACGACGATGCCAGTTTATTTTTTTTCGGAAATCGATCTGTGCCATGTCCTCTCCCGCCTGAGAAATGCGCTACCCCTTAAGCGCATGATAGACTATGCCCTCAAATCTGGCTTATCGCGAGTAAATCTATGAAAATCGGCATCATTGGTGCAATGGAAGAAGAAGTTACGCTGCTGCGTGACAAAATCGAAAACCGTCAGACAATTGCTCTTGGCGGTTGTGAAATTTACACCGGCCAACTGAACGGTACTGAGGTTGCGCTACTGAAATCAGGCATCGGTAAAGTGGCTGCGGCGCTGGGCGCTACGCTGCTGCTTGAACACTGCAAGCCAGATGCCATCATTAATACCGGTTCAGCGGGTGGCCTGGCCTCTACGCTGAAAGTAGGTGATATCGTGGTTTCTGACGAAGCGCGCTATCACGATGCTGACGTCACCGCATTCGGCTATGAATTTGGCCAGCTACCGGGCTGCCCGGCTGGTTTTAAAGCCGACCCGGCACTGATTGCTGCAGCGGAATCCTGTATTGCCGAACTCAATCTGAACGCCGTCCGCGGACTGATCGTCAGCGGCGATGCCTTCATTAACGGCTCCGTTGGCCTGGCAAAAATTAAGCATAACTTCCCACAGGCGATTGCCGTTGAGATGGAAGCAACCGCAATTGCGCACGTGTGTCACAACTTTAACGTGCCGTTTGTTGTCGTTCGCGCTATCTCTGACGTTGCCGATCAGCAGTCCCATCTCAGCTTTGACGAGTTCCTGGTCGTTGCCGCGAAACAGTCAAGCCTGATGGTTGAAACGCTGGTGCAGAAACTGGCGCATGGCTAACTTCGTCTCCAGGGCGCTGGTCGCCCTGCTTTTCACTCTTCCGGCGTGGCTTTACGCCGCGCCGCGCGTTATTTCGCTTTCCCCAGCCAACACTGAACTGGCCTTTGCCGCCGGTATTACCCCCGTTGGCGTCAGCAGCTATTCAAACTACCCGCCCGAGGCCAAAAATATTGAAGAGGTCTCAACCTGGCAAGGCATGAATCTGGAACGTATCGTGGCGCTCAAACCCGATTTGGTTATTGCCTGGCGTGGAGGGAATGCCGAGCGGCAGGTTAATCAACTGACTGCCCTGGGAATTAAGGTCATCTGGGTCGATGCCGTCACCATCGAGCAGGTCGCTGATGCATTGCGTCAACTTGCGCCATGGAGCCCCAAGCCTGAACAAGCAAAGCAAGCAGCGCAAACCTTGCTTGATGAGTATGCTTTACTAAAGTCTCAGTATGCCAACAAACCGAAAAAACGTGTGTTTCTCCAGTTTGGCGCAAATCCTCTGTTTACCAGTGGAAAAGGTTCCATTCAAAACCAGGTTCTTGAGGTATGTGGTGGAGAAAATATCTTTTCCGGCAGCCGGGTTCCATGGCCGCAGGTCAGCCGCGAACAGGTCCTGGCAAGAGCCCCTCAGGCAATTGTTGCTACCGGCGGTTCGGGCGAAATTCCTAAAATTGAGCAATACTGGGGAAATCAGCTAAAAATACCGATTATTACTCTTGATAGTGACTGGTTTGAACGCGCGAGCCCGCGTATTATCCTCGCCGCAAAACAACTCTGTAATGCGCTTTCACAAGTAAATTAGCGCCTGCCCCCACCAGGTTTGTTGTGAGGATTTAAAGATGCTCGTCTATTGGCTGGATATTGTCGGTACCGCGGTATTTGCTATCTCTGGCGTATTACTTGCCGGAAAACTGCGTATGGACCCCTTCGGCGTTCTGGTCTTAGGCGTGGTAACCGCCGTCGGTGGCGGTACGATCCGTGATATGGCACTGGATCACGGCCCCGTATTCTGGGTTAAAGATCCCACCGATCTGGTGGTGGCGATGATCACCAGTATGTTGACGATCGTGCTGGTACGTCAGCCAAGACGCTTACCGAAATGGATCCTTCCGGTGCTGGATGCCGTAGGTCTGGCGGTGTTCGTGGGTATTGGTGTGAATAAAGCATTTCTCGCAGGAACCGGACCACTGGTAGCAATTTGTATGGGGGTCATTACCGGTGTTGGCGGTGGAATTATTCGCGATGTGTTAGCACGTGAAGTGCCGATGATTTTGCGCACCGAAATCTACGCTACAGCATGCATCATTGGCGGCATCGTCCACGCCACCGCGTTTTATACCTTCAATGTGTCGCTGGAAAACGCCAGTATGATGGGGATGGTCGTTACCCTGCTGATTCGGCTTGCCGCCATTCGTTGGCATTTGAAATTGCCGACGTTTGCGCTGGATGATAACGGGCGTTGATGTGACGATGCAGAACATGTAGGCCGGATAAGGCGTTTACGCCGCCATCCGGCACATTGCCCGGTGACGCTACGCTTACCGGGCCTACACCATCAGACCATCGGTATTACAGACAGCAATCAGATGCTGAAAGAGGAACCACACCCGCAGGTGCTTTTGGCGTTCGGGTTAGTCACAACAAAGCGAGAACCTTCCAGACCTTCGGTGTAATCAACCGCACCGCCTACCAGATACTGCAGGCTCATCGGATCAACCACCAGACCAACACCTTGCTTCTCAATGGTCATATCACCATCGTTTACCTGATCATCAAAGGTAAAACCGTACTGGAAACCGCTGCAACCACCGCCGGTGATATACACGCGTAATTTCAGATTTGGGTTATCTTCATCTGCGATCAGGCTTTTTACTTTATTGGCTGCTGCTTCAGTAAATTGCAGTGGCAGCGCTACGTCATCACTCATATTTTGCTCCAAACGACATTGGCAATTGGGCAAATTATAACCCAATGGTTAAGGCCATTATCTAATACCCTGGTATTTCGTTCAAGTATTCTCGCCCGTGGCGGTACTCTGGCTTTTTGCCGCCTGCTCCGCTTCCTGTTTAGCCAGTGTGCGGGCAAGGATAGTCGAGTATAGCGGTTTTCCACCCATAAACTGGGCTAATAGTGTTGCGCCAAGGCAGGTAATAATCATTGGCAAAATGAGCTGATAGTTATCCGTCATTTCCAGCACCAGCACAATGCCCGTTAACGGCGCACGCACAGAAGCGGCCAGCAATGCCCCCATCCCGGCAATAGCAAACGTCCCCGCCTCCAAATGATACTGCGGAAAAGAAGCCGCTGCAGCCATGCCAAATGCAGTTCCCAGCAATGTGCCTAATGCCAGCATCGGGGCAAATATCCCACCAGGCGCGCCGGATGAGAAGCACAGCAGCGTGGTGATGACCCTGGCGATAAAGATAAACAGCAGAAGACCCACACTGAAATTGCCCGCAGCAGCAATCGGGATCAGATTAAATCCACCGCCTGCCGCTTCAGGTTGAATCAAACCGAGGATCCCGCACAGACCGCCGATCACGCCACCCATCAGCACCCATTTTTTAATTTCACCGCCGTGGAAGCGCTGAAACATATCCTGGGTACGCAACACCATGGTATTGAACAACGGCCCGACGCAACCAAAAATAATCCCAAGGATGAGGTACAACCACAGCGTATTAACCGGCGCATTGGAGAGTTTCCCGACCTCAATAATCGGGGCCTCGCCGTTGAAAATACGAAACACAATGCTCGACATAATCACGCCGGTAAATACGGCTTTGATCGACACGAGGTTATAACGAAACTGTGGTCGCATCTCTTCAATAATGAACAGAATGCCGGCCAAAGGCGCATTAAACGCGGCCGACAGACCCGCAGCCGCACCGGTTGCCAATAAGGTGTGTCGCGCTTCGGCGCTACGCATGCGGAAAATATCCAGCACCATGCGCCCGATATTGCCACCAATTTGTACCGTTGGTCCTTCCCGGCCAAGCACCATCCCAGCCCCCAGCGTCCCCATACCACCGATAAATTTTACCGGTAGCACACGCCACCAGCGCACAGGTCGCAATTCTTCTAATGCACCTTCAATCTCAGGTATCCCCGAACCGCCTGCTTCCGGGGCAAATTTACGCACCAGAAAATAACCTACCATCGCCAGCAGTGCAGAAAGAATAAATGCCAATGGCCATACAAGGACCGCGTGGTCAGCAACCTGTGCCAGTGCGCCAATACGCAGATTCTGCACCCAGGTCACCGCTTTCTCAAACGCCACACCCACCAACCCCGTCACTGTACCCACCACGGCGGCCATAAAGAGGATCGCCAACGGCGTTTTGTCTCTTTCCAGGAGTCGACGGATTTGATCCCTGCGGCGTAAACGCACAATTTGTTGTGCTTCAAAAGAGGGAGTGTCAGTCTTCATCAGATGATCATTAATTGGTAATACAAATACGGAATCGGCATTCTACTCGCACATTTCACGAAAATCCCCTGCAAATCGTATTGTTTCAAATACGCAAAACTTTCATAACCTTCTCTGAATAACTAGAATAGCGGGCATTTACTTTTTCTACGAACCAGGACCCCATCCATGAGTAAGTCTGAAAACCTCTACAGCGCAGCACGCGAACTTATCCCCGGCGGCGTTAACTCCCCAGTTCGCGCCTTTACTGGCGTGGGTGGTACTCCGCTGTTTATTGAAAAAGCGGATGGCGCATATCTGTATGATGTCGATGGTAAAGCCTATATCGATTATGTCGGCTCCTGGGGGCCGATGGTGCTGGGCCATAACCACCCGGCAATTCGCAATGCCGTGATTGAAGCGGCAGAGCGCGGTTTAAGCTTTGGCGCGCCGACCGAGATGGAAGTAAAAATGGCGGCGCTGGTCACTGAGCTCGTGCCAACCATGGATATGGTACGTATGGTGAACTCCGGTACCGAAGCGACGATGAGCGCGATCCGTCTGGCGCGCGGTTTTACCGGTCGCGATAAGATCATCAAATTTGAAGGCTGCTACCACGGTCATGCTGACTGCCTGCTGGTCAAAGCCGGTTCCGGCGCATTGACGCTGGGCCAGCCTAACTCCCCGGGGGTTCCGGCAGATTTCGCGAAACATACCCTGACCTGCACCTATAACGATCTTGCCTCAGTACGTGCGGCATTCGAACAGTATCCGCAGGAAATCGCCTGTATTATCGTTGAACCAGTAGCGGGCAACATGAACTGCATCCCGCCACTGCCGGAATTCCTGCCGGGTCTGCGTGCGCTGTGCGATGAGTTTGGCGCACTGTTGATCATCGATGAAGTCATGACCGGTTTCCGCGTCGCACTGGCGGGTGCGCAGGATTATTACGGCGTAGTACCGGATCTGACCTGCCTGGGTAAAATCATCGGTGGCGGCATGCCTGTTGGCGCATTTGGTGGCCGTCGTGATGTGATGGATGCCCTGGCCCCAACCGGACCGGTTTACCAGGCGGGTACGCTGTCCGGAAATCCAATTGCGATGGCGGCAGGATTCGCCTGTCTGAATGAAGTCGCCCAGCCAGGGATTCATGAGACGCTGAACGAACTGACGACACGTCTGGCAGAAGGTCTGCTAGAAGCCGCTCAGGAAGCAAATATTCCACTGGTGGTTAACCATGTCGGCGGGATGTTCGGGATTTTCTTCACTGATGCAGAAACCGTAACCTGCTATCAGGACGTGATGTCCTGCGACGTTGAACGCTTTAAGCGCTTCTTCCATATGATGCTGGATGAAGGCGTTTACCTGGCACCGTCCGCCTTTGAAGCAGGCTTTATGTCTGTCGCGCACAGCGAAGACGATATCAATAACACCATCGACGCTGCACGTCGGGTGTTTGCGAAATTGTAAAAAAGAGAACGTGCAGAAATGTAGGCCGGGTAAGGCGAAGCCGCCACCCGGCTTTTTTATTGCCGGATGTCGACGCAAAGCGTCTTATCCGGCCTACATGAAAGGGGTCAGCCTCAGCGGCTCTGCTTTCTCAACAGATAGATAAAGTACGGCGCGCCAATAAACGTCGACAGCAGTCCCGCCGGGATCTGATACGGAAACAGCACCATACGCCCACACCAGTCGGCAAACACCAGCAGCCCCCCCCCCGCCAGCGCGGATATCACCATATGCGGCATCGTACGCCGAAAACCTAACATCCGTGCGATATGCGGCGCCATCAGCCCCACAAAGCTCAACGGACCGATTGTCATGGTTGCCGTAGCGGTCAGACCCGCAGCCAACATCAGTAAGCCAACACGCGACGGTGTTAATGCCAGACCGACAGCCCGCGCAGTGTCACCGCCTAACGGTAGAATCGTCAGCCAGCGGCGGCACAGCGGCGTTATCGCCAGCAGAATGATCATCACAATACCGGTACGTAAAACCTGTTCATTGGAAGCGTTATAGGTCGAGCCGGACATCCAGGTCAGAATGCCCGCCATGCGCGGATCGCCGCTTGCCTGCAGCATCATCAGCAACATTGTGAATGCCGTACTGAGCGCCATCCCCGCCAACAGCATCCTGTGCGGAGAGAAACCTCCACGCCCGGCGGCAATCATAATGATTAACAGCGTCACCGCCGCGCCGAGACTCCCCGCCGGCAGCAACCAGCCAAACGCATTGCCGGGCACCAGAAACAGCATGAGCACCACGCCGAAGGCCGCGCCGGAGCTAATACCCAACACTTCCGGGCTGGCCATCGGATTACCAGTCAAACGCTGAATAATGCAGCCCGCCACAGCCAGCATTACGCCAGCTACCAGTGCAGCCAGGATGCGCGGCCAGCGCCAGGGCATCAGCTCATCCAGCATTGCACCACTGGCCCAGCTCCAGCCGTGGGCATCGCGACCCAATGACAGCGCAACCACAACCGTCAGCAACAATATTGCGCCCCCAGCCAGCGCAAACATCAGCACGTGCTGACGCTCAGCGACGACACGGTTGCTGGCATTCATATCCGGTGCGCTCATACTGCGAAGGCGCGGCAATAGCCACAGCAGCAATGGCGCGCCAATCAGCGCCGTCACCGAACCGGTGGAGACTTCCATCCAGACGCGAGTGAGTAATAAAATAATTTGATCGGAGAGCCAGAGGATCAGTGCGCCAATCAACGGAGCCAGCAGCAGACGCGCCAGCAAACGCCGCGCGCCGAGCATTTTCGCCAACAGCGGCGAAAACAGTCCCACAAAACCGATAATTCCGACGGCGTTGACCAGTAAAGCACTGAGCACAATCGCCAGCGTTAACGCCGCCAGGCGCGCCAGCGACAGCGCCAGTCCGAGATTGCGCGCCACGCCGTCATCCAGTCCCATCAGCGTCATTGGGCGTAATAGCAGCAGCGTCAACATCACGCCACCCAGCAGTTGCGGCCACAGCCTTTGCACCCCGCTCCAGTCAGTTTGCGTTAGCGTGCCGCTGCTCCACAAAAACATGCTTTGCAGCTGGTCGTGATGGAAAATCACCATCAATTGATTAATCGCGCCACAGTACAGGCTGACCACCAGGCCCGCGAGGATCAACGTCACAGGAGAAAGCCGTTTGCCCCAGGCGACGCCAAACACCAGCGCCCCAACGATACAGGCCCCTGCCAGGGCCGCAAATTGTGTCGTCAATGCGCCAGGAATAGCCCACAGCGTAGTCACCGTGATGCCCAGTTGTGCCCCGGTGGCAACACCCAGCGTAGTCGGCTCCGCCAGCGGGTTACGCAATACCTGCTGAAACAGCACACCAACCAGTCCCAGCCCGGCACCGACCAGCAGAGAAATCGCCAGCCTCGGCAACAGGCTGAAATGGAATACCATCTGCTCAATAACATCGATATCCGGTGACCAGATAGCCTGTTGCCACTGGCTACGCGGCAGAGCAGCGGAAAAGTTAAACCAGGTCAGCCAGCAGGCAGCAACAAACAGAACCGCTAGCAGAAGAGTTGGGAGCAGCGCAATACGTTTACTCACGCTTTCCCCCCCAGCGCATTATCCAGAATGCGCGCAAAATGCATCGCCGATAGCGTTGCACCATAGAACCAGACGGCGGGAACACGTTGAAAACGTCCGGCACGAACAAACGGCATCGCCTGCCACAACGGTGTGGACATCAGTGCCTGCATATCCTTGTTGTTACCGTGATCGAAACACAGCACATCAACATCTTTGTAGGCGGCAAGCCTGTCAATCCCTACCGCGGTGCTGCCCCAAAAGTTGGTTTCACCCTGCCAGGCGTTGCGGATCCCGTACTCATCCAGCACCTCCTGGAACAAGCAGTTAGGCCCAAACACCAGCATATGGCGAGGATCGAGCAGGGTCATCAGCAGTAATGGCCGGGAGCCTCGCTGAACAAAGCGCGGCTTCAGGCTGGCAATCAGGTGTTCGTACTGCGACAGATGACGTTCGGCAGCGGTCTGCAGATTCAGCAACTGCGCCAGTTCTTGCAACGACTGACGCGCAATCGCCAGCGGCTTTTTGCCATCACTGAAGTTAAAGCCGCGACCCGGCGCAATACGTGCAAGCTTCTCAGGTGCAGGACCATAACCAGCCGACCAGACCATAAATGAGGGTTTCATTTCAGTCAGCAGTTCGAGGTTTGGTTCAGTACGTAATCCGACATCAATGACGGAGTCCGGCAACGCGGGTTCGTTGACCCACAGTTTGTAGTTTGGAACATCCGCGACGCCGTAAGGTGCAACACCCAGCGCCAATAGCAACTCAACAGGCAGCCATTCCAGCGCCACTATACGCTGTGGATCAACCGCCGCCGCGCGGGCTGTATTCATTTGCCACAGTAGCGGCGACAGCGCCATTGCCGTTAGCAGTCGTCGACGGGAAAGATGAGGTAATCCAATCATTAATAGACAAAACTCACGGGTGCGGCACCGGCCGGATGCGGCAAAATGCCCATCGGGATACCGTAAATCAGTTCCAGGGTTTCACTACGCATCAGTTCAGCAGGTGTTCCCTGTGCAATCATTTCACCGCCGCGCAGCGCGACCAGGTAATCACAGTAGCGGGCTGCCATGTTGATATCATGCAGTACGGCAACCACCGTCAATCCACGTTGTTGGCTCAAGCGATGTACCAGCGCCAGAACATCAACCTGATGCGCGATATCCAGCGCCGAGGTTGGTTCGTCCAGCAGCAGGCAACGGCTGTCTTGTGCCACCAGCATGGCGATCCACGCACGCTGACGCTCGCCGCCAGACAAGCTATCCACCAGGCGATGCGCCAGAGGTTTAAGCCCAACAAGCGTAATTGCCTCTTCCACTTTCTCCCTGTCAGCCACACCAAAGCGTCCCAACGCCCCATGCCAGGGATAACGCCCAATCGCTACCAGCTCACGTACCGTCATCCCTTCGGCCTGCGGTAACTGCTGGGGTAAATAGGCAACCTTACGGGCAAACGCTTTGCTGCTCCAGCTCTCCAGCGGCTGCTCATCAAGAAGGATTTCACCTTCTGACGGCGGCTGATGACGTCCCAGCATTTTCAATAAAGTGGATTTACCGGAGCCGTTGTGGCCGATAAGACCCGTCACTTTACCCACGGGAAAGGTTAACGAGAGAGGATGCAAAAGCGTGCGGCCAGGCACACGGAAGGAGACATTCTTCAACGCAAACGTCGTGTCGGGATGGGATCTGTTTTCCTGCATAGTGGCCAACTTGTAAAACGGGCACGCAAAGCGTGCCCAAAGAGAAATTAGAAACGGAAGGTTGCTGTTGCAACGACCTGACGTTCTGCGCCCCAGTAACATGCGTATTCGCTATAGCAACTGGAAACATATTCACGATTAAACAGGTTGTTGACGTTTACGGCAACGGACGAACCCGCCATACCGAAACGGGCCAGATCGTATTTCACCATGGCATCAGCAACGGTATAACCGCCCACATTAAACGAATCGTTTTTCTTCCCTGCAGCAGTATCGTTTTTGTAGTAACTCACCGTTGAACCGGTATAACGCACGCCAGCCCCAATGGTCAAACCACTCAGTGCTGATTCATAGAACGTGTAATCGGTCCATAACGAAGCCTGATTACGTGGTACTTCCGCCGGTCGTTGACCTTTAAAGATAGTGTCTTCGGTATATTCCGCATCCGTGTAGCTGTAAGCCGCCGTAACGTTAATATTGGCATTTACGGCTGCTTTTGCTTCCAGTTCAATGCCGCGTGAACGAATCTCCCCAGTCTGGACGCTGTACAGACCCGTAGGATCGTTCGGGTCCGCCGTCAGGTTTTTATCTTTCGTCAGCTGGTACACAGCCGCCGTCAGTACAACTGGCATATCCTTCGGAACATACTTCACACCGGCTTCGTACTGCTTACCACGCGACGGATCGAACGGTTTGCCTTCTTTCGTTGAACCGGATGTCGGTTCAAACGATTCGCTGTAGCTGAAGTACGGAGAAATACCATTGTCAAACAGATAGTTAACACCACCACGCCAGGTAAACTGCTGATCGTTCACTTCGGCCAGTGAATTACTGGAGCGGGTCAACGTGGAGGTGGTTGCAAAATCATAGCGGCCGCCCAACGTCAGCACCCACTTATCCCATTCCATCTGGTCCTGGGCGTAGAGTCCGGTCTGTTCCATACGGTTTAACACGGCGTACTTAGCATACGGTCCGCTGACATCAATATTCGGGTTACCGTACTGAGGGTTCTGCATATTTAATGGATCAGCATCGCCATACAGCGCATTGACATCGTTACGCATACGCGAGTAATCAACACCGGTCAGCAGAGTATGTGCAACATCACCGGTGGCAAAAGCAGACTGGAGCTGGGTATCAACGGTAAATGCATTGAGATCTTCATCAGAACGAACGTATTTACGGATAATCTCACCAGGCTGACTATAGCCAAAACCATATACAGAACGGTAGAGCGTTTTCACCTTGTCATAACGCAGGTTCTGGCGCACGGTGAAGGTGTCGTTAAAGGCATGCGAGAAGTTGTAGCCAACCATCTGCTGGCGGCGAGCCATCTTGTTATCCGCTTCACCTTCATTGAAATCAGTCGGCAGCTTGTGCGGATTACCATTTGCATCGTAATACGGAACAAGCGTACCTTCACGCGGCAACCAGCCATAATAACCCGCGTACGGATCGTTCTGGAAATTACTCAGGAAGGTGAAATCTGTTTTATCATCAGGGCGCCAGCTAAACGCAGGTGCAACTGCGTAGCGCGTTGATTTTGACATCTCCTGCTGAGAGTTCTGGCTATTACCCAACCCCGTTAAACGGTATGACCACACGCCGTCATCATCAATAGCATCGCTAAAATCGAAACCAGTTTGCCAGAGGTTGTTCGTCCCCATTTTAAACTGCACTTCTTTCAGGGGTTCTGTTGTCGGACGTTTGCTCACCATACTGACGATGCCGCCAGGGTTGCTGTTGCCGTACAGCACTGAAGTCGGCCCGCGCATCACTTCTACGCGTTCCAGAAAATACGGGTCCATAGATACTTCAGAGTAGTTATTACCCTGAAGTTTCATGCCATCAAGATACTGGTTGGTGTTGACCGTGGTTGGAGAGGTAAAACCACGAATCGTCACTACATCATAGGTGGAAGAGCTACCACGGGTAGCAAAAACACCGGGTGTATAAGCAATGGCTTCTTTTACTGTAGCCGGTTGCTTGGTATCCATCTCTTCACGCGTCACAACCGAAACAGACTGCGGGGTCTTTTCGATAGGCGTATCGGTTTTGGTGGCAGTGGCGGAACGCTTCGCGGCAATCGTCGGCGAAGGTCCCCACGCGCTTTCTTGTGCGGCAGGTGCTGCGGTTACGGTGATTGTTTCTTCTTTCGGTTGAACCGCCGCCTGTGCATACACAGACATGCCGCTAACCGCTGTGGCTACCACGACTGCAATTTTACGCAGTGATGAACTTGGCTGAGCAGTTTTAAGACGCGCCATTGGTATTTCTCTGATGAAAGTGAATGATAACGTAAACGAGAATTATTATTATAACGGCAGCATAATATTCGAAACTCTGGCGAGATAGCAAGCAATACGCGCCCCTACTAAAACTAAGGGGTTAAGAAATAACCAGATGAAAAGAAAGGGTTAATAAATTAGGCTGAAATGTTTTAACGGAAGACGTACCGGATAGCGGCATGCTGCTCAAATTCCGTAGGCCTGATAAGCGCAGCGCCATCAGGCAAAACAAAGCCGAGTGGCGCCAAAGAAAAACCCGCCGAAGCGGGTTTTGAGGCAGGCGTTAGTTACCGCCAAACATCTCTTTAATCCAACCGGCCACGCCATCGCCATCCTTCTTCTCCTGCTGCGGCGGCTGTTGTTGCTGCTGCTGCTGTTGAGGCTGCGACTGCGTTGATTGATCGAACGGATTACCTGACTGCTGCTGCATCTCACCTTGCTGACACAACGAGTCCGGATCGGTGGTCCACACTGGCAGCGTACGCATACCGCCACTGCACACGAAGTTACCGTCGTAATCGACGCCCATATCAACAATATCTTCCGGCGGCGTCAGCACCAGCGGTGTTGGTGTCTGGTTCGCCAGATAACGCTGATAAATCGACATCGCCCCGCTGGCACCGTACAACTTGGTTGGCTGGTTGTTATCGCGGCCTACCCAGGTAATCGTCACCTGGCTGCCGTCGATACCGGCAAACCAGGTATCCACGTTGTTGTTGGTGGTCCCGGTTTTCCCTGCCAGGTGCAGCCCTGGGTACTTCGCGCCCAGTTGACGACCCGTACCGCGTTGAACCACCTGTTGCATGGTCCACAGCGTCATATAGGCCGCCTGCGCCGGAACGGCGCGCTCTGCCTGCGGGAAGCTTTGATACAGCACGGTTCCATCTTCAGCAATGACCGAACGCAGTGCTGATAATGGCGCACGGTTACCCCCGCTGGCGATGGTCTGGAACGCCTGCGCCACTTCAATTGGCGTCAGGTTCAACGCCCCCAGCAGCATCGCCGGAACCGGATTGAGCTGATCTTTCGGAGCGCCCAGTTTCGTCCAGGTCTCGGTAACAGCTGGCAGACCCAGCGCCATCCCCAGATTGACAGTCGGGACGTTCATTGAACGTGTTAACGCATCCACCAGCATCACTTTACCGCTTTCGCTATAGCGACGGTCATCGTTCTGCGGTGACCACACCTGGCCGTTCGGCTGGCGCAGCGCAATCGGCGCATCGGCGATCCAGGTATTCAGGCGATACAGCTTCGGCTGGCTGAGTGCCGTCAGATAGGTTGCCGGTTTTGCCAGAGAACCGATGGAACGACGGGCCTGCATCGCGCGGTTATAGCCCGCAAACTGCGGCTCAGCGCCGCCGACCATAGCACGAACCTCGCCGCTAAAGCGGTCAACGACCACAATCGCGGTTTCCAGATCGCTCAGCTTACGTTGTTTCTTCAGCACCGGAATGCCTTCCACCGCCGCTTTTTCTGCCGCATCCTGCGCCACGGAATCAAAGGTGGTGAAAATTTTCACACCGGAGAGATCTTTGACTTTATCGCCCAGCTTCGCCTGTAGCTCCTGGCGAACCATCTGCATAAACGCTGGCTGTGGTGAAATCACTCCGCCACGCGGCTGCACGCCTAACGGGCGCGCACTCAGCATGTCATACAGATCCTGATCGATAATCTGCTGCTGTTGCAGCAGGCGCAGCACCAGATTACGACGTTCCAGCGCCAGCTTCGGATTACGCCATGGGTTGTAGATTGACGCACCTTTCACCATCCCCACCAACAGCGCCTGCTGGTCAAGACTCAACTCCTCTACCGGACGGCCAAAATAATACAGGCTCGCCAGCGGGAAGCCACGGATCTCGTTATCACCGCTCTGACCGAGGTACACCTCGTTCATATACAGTTCAAGAATGCGGTCTTTGCTGTAGCGCGCATCCATGATCAGCGCCATGTAGGCTTCGTTCGCTTTACGCCAGTACGAGCGCTCGCTGGACAGGAACAGGTTTTTGACCAACTGTTGAGTCAACGTACTGGCCCCCTGCACCGTACGACCCGCCGTCAGGTTCGCCAACACTGCACGGCCAATGGAATAGAGACTGATCCCGTCGTGCTCATAGAAGTGACGGTCTTCGGTCGCCAATAGCGTGTCCACCAGCAGATCCGGGAAGCCGCTACGCGGGACAAACAGACGCTGCTCGCCGTTAGGCGAAGAGAGCATGGTGATCAAACGCGGATCGAGACGGAAGAAACCGAACTGGCGGTTGTTATCCATATTCTCGATGGTGTCCAGATGATCGCCGTCAAAGGTCAGACGCGCACGCACCTGCCCTTCTTTACTGTCCGGGAAGTCAAACGGACGGCGGATCATCTCAATGCTCTTCGCCTGCACGGTGAATTCGCCAGGGCGCGTCATTTTCGTCACCTGACGGTACTGTGTCGCCTCCAGCAGTTTCACCATCTCGTTCTTGCCGATGGGCATTTCTGGCTCAAGGTTAACCATCCGGCCATAAACAGCCGCGGGCAGTTGCCAGACTTTGCCATCGATACGGCTGCGAATTTTTTGGTCCAGGTACACGCCATATATCGCGATCAGCACCAAAAAGACGATCGACAGTTTTACCAGCAGCCAGAACCAGCCACGCTTACCACGAGGCTTACGCCCTTTGCCTTTACCCTTACGCGGCATCGGTTCTTCATCCTCATAGTCATCATCATCATAATCGTCGTCATACTCGTCATCTCTGAGTTGACGACGGCTCACCTTTTGTTTCGCCGGACGTGACGGTTTCCCTTTACGTCCAATTGGCTCGCGGTCATTCCCCGCCATGCTTTTTCTCCGCAACATTCAGGCGCAAGGGCCCGATTCTCTGTTCTTCCGTCCTGCGACAGAAGAAGAAATCTCTCAATTTTCTGCTGTATTTATGCCGGATGGCGGCGTAAAACGCCTTATCCGGCCTACCGTTTCATTACGAATACTTTTTGGTCCGCCGCGTTGGCGCGGTATTCGCCGGATCGTCCGGCCAGACGTGCTTGGGATAACGCCCTTTCATCTCTTTTTGCACCTCGCGGTACGACCCTTTCCAGAACGCGCTCAGATCGCTGGTGACCTGCAGCGGTCGCTGGGCCGGAGAAAGCAGTTCCAGCACCAACGGCACACGCCCCTCGGCGATGGTTGGCGTATTCGCTTCGCCAAACATTTCCTGCATCCTGACCGCCAACACCGGGGGATTATCCTCGTGATAGCGAATGGCTATCCGGCTTCCCGTCGGCACAGTGTAATGCGCCGGCAGCGAACTCTCCAGACGTTGCAGCATTGACCAGTCCAGTAAACCGCGCAATGCCTGAGCCACATTTAATGCTTTGAGTGCGCGTAAAGAGTGCACACCGCTCATATGCGGCAATAGCCAGCTCTCCAGCGTCGACAGCAGCGAGGCATCATCGACAGCAGGCCAACCGTACTCCGGCAACCAGTTTGCCGCGCATTGCAGACGCAACCGAAACTGTTCAGCCTCAGGCGTCCAGTTGAGCACACTTAGGCCTTTATCGCGAATTCCGTTCAACATGGCCTGATGCAACTCGTCTTCCGAAGGTTTAGCCAGCGGCTGTACTTTAACTGTCAGTTGACCAATGCGCATTCGGCGCAGCGCTTTCAGCGTCCCCTGGGTTTCATCCCATTCGATGGTATCTGACTGTCGCAGCAGCTCAGGACACGTCTGTATTAATCTGTCGATATCCAGCGGCAAAGACAGCAAAATACGAGCATCCGGCGAGGCACTACCCTGTAGCAACAGCGGCGCGATAAGCCACTCATGGCGCGCCGATGCATCATCAGCATCCAGCATTGCCCCCATCCCGTTCGCCAGTTGATATCGCCCTTCCTGACCACGACGCCGGGCAATACGATCGGCAAACGCCTGCGCCAGTAAAGGTGCTAACCGTTCGCTATCAGGCTGGCCTCCACGCACATTCAGGCGCTTCAGTAGCTGCTGGCTACGCAGTTGCCAGGCGGGCTGGTGGCGTGAAAATGCTGTTGCCAGATCGGTACTCCCACCGCGCGGTGGTTCTTCCAGAATTGCCGCCAGCTTTGCTGCCGTTGCCGCTTCGTCGTCATTGTTAGCACTGACTAGCATTGCTGCTAAGCGGGGATCGTTGCCCAGTGCCGCCATTTTTTGTCCGGTGGCACTGAGTCTGTCCCCCTCCAGTGCGCCCAGCATCTGTAACAAACGCGTTGCCGCCTGCATATTTACGACTGGCGGCCTATCCAGCCAGCTTAACTGTGCGGGATCGGTGCATCCCCATTGCAACAGTTCCATCAGCAGGCCGGACAGGTCGCTTTGTACGATTTCCGGCTCGCCTTGCGGCGCAGCCCTTTCTGCCTGCTCTTTGGCCAGCAGATGCAGACAAATACCGGGTTCCAGACGCCCTGCTCGCCCTGCTCGTTGGGTCATTGAGGCCTGGCTAATACGTTGGGTAATCAGTCGCGTCAATCCCGTGCGTGCATCAAAACGCGCCACACGCTCCTGGGCGCAGTCCACCACCAGACGGATACCTTCAATGGTTAAGCTGGTTTCAGCAATATTGGTTGCCAGCACGACTTTACGTCGCCCCGCTGGAGCAGGCAAAATGGCCTGTCGCTGCTCGGTCAGCGATAATGCGCCATACAGCGGGCACAGCAGGATATCGCTGCCCACGCGGCCTGCCAATTGCTCCTGCACGCGCAGGATCTCACCCACGCCGGGTAAAAATAGCAGCAACGAGCCACTCTCGTTACGCAGCAACTCCGCGGTGGCAATGGCAACCGCTTCGTCAAAACGTAAATGCGTCGCCAGGGGCTGGTAGCGCCGTTCAACAGGAAACGCACGTCCTTCGGAAACAAGGGTAGGCGCTTCAGGCAACAGCTGTTGTAAACGCCCGTTGTCCAGTGTGGCTGACATAATCAGCAGTTTTAAATCATCCCGCAGGCCTTGCTGCACGTCCAACAGGAGCGCCAGTGCCAGATCCGTCTGCAGGCTGCGCTCGTGAAATTCATCAAGGATCACCAGACCAACCCCCTGCAATTCTGGATCGCGTTGGATCATGCGCGTGAGCACACCTTCTGTGACCACTTCAAGCCGGGTTTGCGGCCCAATGCAGCTTTGCGCGCGCATGCGGTAACCCACGGTTTCGCCGGGCTTTTCGTTTAGCGACTCCGCCAGTCGTTGTGCCACATTGCGAGCCGCCAGACGACGCGGTTCCAGCAGGATAATGCGCCCCGAAATCCCCTGATGCTTCAGAAACTGCAGCGGCAGCCAGGTCGATTTCCCGGCCCCCGTCGGCGCGGTCAGCAGGACCTGCGGTGAGGCATCAAGGGCAGTAAGCAGTTCAGGCACTATGGCGGCAACGGGCAACGACGTCACAAATGACTCCAGAGGGTTAACATTCTTCGCGCTGCATTGTAGCATCGCGTTAATTCATAACCGAGTATCCATCATGTCTGAGCCAAAACGGCTGTTCTTTGCCATTGAATTGCCTACTGAGGTTCGGGAGCAGCTCATCCACTGGCGAGCCGCACAATTTCCACCGGAAGCGGGCCGCCCTGTCGCCGCGGACAATCTGCACCTGACGCTGGCTTTTTTAGGGGATGTCAGTGCGGAGAAACAGCAGGCGCTATCACAGCTGGCCGGACGCATTCGCCAGCCGTCGTTTACGCTCAGGCTGGACGATGCAGGGCAATGGCTGCGTTCGCGGGTGGTATGGCTGGGAATGCGCCAGCCGCCACGTGGGCTATTGCAACTGGCCAACATGCTGCGAGCACAGGCCGCACGCAGCGGATGCTACCAAAGCCCGCAGCCCTTTCACCCGCATATCACGCTCTTGCGCGATGCCAGCCATGCAGTCGCCATCCCGCCCCCCGGTTTTTGCTGGTCATTTCCGGTTACGGAGTTTGCGCTTTACGCCTCGTCATTTGAGCGAGGACGCACTCGCTACTCAACCTTGCAACGCTGGGCGCTGAGCAAGTAATCAAGGGTATTATTCATGCAATTTTCTCCCCCTTTACAACGCGCTACGCTAATTCAGCGCTATAAACGTTTTTTAGCGGATGTGATCACACCTGATGGCACAACCTTGACGCTACACTGCCCAAATACCGGAGCAATGACCGGATGCGCAACCCCTGGTGATACCGTCTGGTATTCAACATCAGAAAATACTAAACGGAAATATCCACATACCTGGGAATTAACGCAAACCGGATCTGATGCTTTTATTTGTGTTAACACGCTATGGGCCAATCGCTTAACGAAAGAGGCGATTCAGAATGAACTCATTGCGGAGCTTTCTGGCTACAGTGTGTTGAAAAGTGAAGTAAAATACGGCGCAGAAGGCAGTCGTATTGATTTTTTGTTACAGGCAGATTCCCGGACTGACTGCTATATTGAAGTAAAATCAGTCACGTTGGCGGAAAAAGAGTATGGTTATTTTCCCGATGCCATCACTGAACGAGGTCAGAAACATCTTCGGGAATTGATGAGCGTAGCGGCTGAAGGTAAACGTGCAGTCATATTTTTCGCGGTACTACATTCAGCCATTACACGGTTTTCACCCGCGCGCCATATCGATGCAAAATATGCGCAGTTATTAGTCGAAGCACAGCTAAAGGGGGTCGAAATTCTGGTTTATAAAGCGGAACTTTCTGCCCATGGTATGACTCTTAAAGAACCGTTGCCCATTGCCTTATAATGGTGTGAACAACGGGTTAATTAGTATTCTGGCCGCGTGCGCAAATACGCTTTTCCTCACAGGGTTGTCAAGTGTTACGTATAGATAATTGCTATCCGGAAAAGCATCTGCTATTTATAGCGACCTGATTTTTCCCCCGAACATGGGGATCGATAGTGCGTGTTAAGGAGAAGCAACATGCAAGAAGGGCAAAACCGTAAAACATCGTCCCTGAGTATTCTCGCCATCGCTGGGGTGGAGCCGTACCAGGAGAAACCGGGCGAAGAGTATATGAACGAAGCCCAGCTGTCGCACTTCAGGCGTATTCTTGAAGCATGGCGTAATCAACTCAGGGATGAAGTCGATCGCACTGTGACTCATATGCAGGACGAAGCGGCTAACTTCCCTGATCCGGTTGACCGTGCCGCACAGGAAGAAGAATTCAGCCTTGAGCTGCGTAACCGTGACCGTGAGCGCAAACTGATCAAAAAGATCGAGAAGACGCTGAAGAAAGTAGAAGACGAAGATTTCGGCTACTGCGAATCATGCGGCGTAGAAATTGGTATTCGTCGTCTGGAAGCCCGTCCAACAGCCGATCTGTGCATCGACTGCAAAACGCTGGCAGAAATTCGCGAAAAACAGATGGCGGGTTAATCCCGTAGGCTGTTGCATGCCGGATAGCATTACGCTAATCCGACAATACCTGGGCGGGAGTTTCTCCCGCCTTATTCTTTTATATTATCCATCGACATGACAGACAAACCCTATATTGGCCGTTTTGCCCCTTCACCTTCCGGTGAACTGCATTTTGGTTCCCTGGTAGCCGCCCTCGGCAGTTATCTGCAGGCCCGTGCACAACGTGGAATCTGGCGGGTACGAATTGAAGATATCGATCCCCCTCGTGAAGTTCCCGGTGCTGCAGAGACGATTCTGCGTCAGCTGGAACATTACGGGCTGCACTGGGATGGCGAAATCATGTGGCAATCGCAACGCCATGACGCCTACCGTGAGGCACTGGTCTGGTTACAACAGCAAGATTTAAGCTACTACTGCACCTGTACACGCGCCCGTATTCAGCGTATTGGCGGGATTTACGACGGTCATTGCCGCGCGTTACGCCACGGGCCGGAAAATGCAGCGGTACGCATCAAGCAACAGCATCCCGTCTTACACTTTAACGACCTGCTGCGCGGCAATATTCACGCCAACCCAGAGCTTGCTCGGGAAGACTTTATTATCCACCGACGCGACGGACTGTTTGCTTATAACCTTGCGGTGGTGGTTGATGACCACTTCCAGGGGGTAACTGAGATTGTACGCGGTGCAGATCTCATCGAACCGACTGTACGCCAAATTTCGTTGTATCAGCAGTTCGGCTGGCAAGTACCGGACTATATTCATCTGCCGTTGGCGCTCAACGAGCAAGGCGCTAAACTTTCTAAGCAGAATCATGCGCCTGCCCTACCGCACAGCGATCCACGCCCGATTCTCATCAAGGCGTTGCGTTTCCTCGGTCAGAGCACTGCAATACCGTGGCAAGCGCTGAGTGTGGAAGAATTACTGCAAACTGCGGTGCAAAATTGGACGCTTTCGACTGTGCCGGGTTCAGTGAATGTAAATCCGGCATTCTCAAATGACTCATGCTGAGCTATGATTAGCCGCGATTTTTACACAGCAACACTTGTTCTGACTGAAGTTTGACACTACCGAGGTGCACTATTTTTACCCGAGTCGCTAATTTTTGCCGCAAGGTGCTAAGCCGCGAGGAGCGCGAGGCCGAGCTTGCCGTCGCCCGTCCGCATATGACGGTAATCCCGCGTGAGCAGCACTCTATCTCCCGCAAAGATATCAGTGAAAATGCCCTGAAGGTAATGTACAGGCTTAATAAGGCTGGATACGAGGCATGGCTGGTTGGCGGTGGCGTGCGCGACCTTTTGCTGGGCAAAAAACCGAAAGACTTTGATGTCACCACTAACGCGACACCGGATCAGGTACGGAAGTTGTTTCGCAACTGCCGCCTGGTTGGGCGTCGTTTCCGTCTGGCTCACGTCATGTTTGGCCCGGAAATTATCGAAGTCGCGACTTTTCGTGGTCATCATGAAGGCAGCGAAGCCGATCGTGCAACGTCACAGCGTGGACAAAACGGAATGCTGTTGCGCGACAACATCTTCGGTTCCATCGAAGAAGATGCCCAACGCCGCGATTTCACCATCAACAGCCTCTACTATAGCGTGGCTGATTTCACCGTTCGTGATTACGTCGGTGGAATGCAGGATCTGGAAGACGGTATTATCCGCCTGATTGGCAATCCTGAAACGCGCTATCGTGAAGATCCCGTGCGTATGCTGCGCGCGGTACGCTTTGCAGCCAAGCTTGATATGCGTATCAGCCCGGAAACCGCAGAGCCGATCCCACGCCTGGCAACACTGCTGAACGATATTCCTCCTGCACGCCTGTTTGAAGAAGCGCTCAAGCTGTTACAGGCAGGCTACGGTTATGAAACCTATAAAAAACTGCGTGAGTACAGCCTGTTCCAGCCGCTGTTCCCAACCATCACCCGCTATTTCACCGAAGACGGTGACAGCGCGATGGAACGCATCATTGCCCAGGTACTAAAGAATACCGACACCCGTATCCACAATGATATGCGCGTAAACCCGGCATTCTTGTTTGCAGCGATGTTCTGGTATCCGTTGCTGGAAACCGCGCAGAAAATTGCCCAGGAAAGCGGTCTGGCCTATTACGACGCCTTCGCGCTGGCAATGAATGACGTGTTGGATGAAGCCTGTCGTTCACTGGCTATCCCGAAACGCCTGACGTCGCTCACCCGTGATATCTGGCAGCTTCAGTTACGCATGTCCCGTCGTCAGGGTAAGCGCGCCTGGAAGCTGATGGAGCATCCAAAATTCCGCGCTGCCTACGACTTGTTGGCCCTGCGTGCCGAAGTGGAAAATAACGCCGAGCTGCAGCGTCTGGCGCAGTGGTGGGGCGAATTCCAGGTGTCGGCTCCGCCAGAGCAAAAAGGCATGCTGAACGAGCTTGATGAAGAACCAGAACGTCGTCGTCATCGTCGTCCACGTAAGCGTGCGCCGCGCCGCGAAGGTTCCGCATGACCCATCACGTATACCCTACAAATTTCGAGTCGCATCAAGGCGGTGACACAGATGCAGCTTGAAAGACGACGGGTATATATCGCTCTCGGCAGTAATTTAGCCTCTCCTCTGGAGCAGGTTAATGCTGCCGTGCAAGCGATCGGTGAAATCCCGGACAGCCAAATTCTCGCCGTTTCTTCCTTTTACCGCACCCCGCCATTAGGCCCACAGGATCAGCCCGATTACCTGAATGCCGCCGTCGCGCTGGAAACCACCCTTGCAGCGGAAGAGTTACTTAATCACACTCAACGCATTGAGTTGCAGCAGGGCCGTGTGCGTAAAGCCGAGCGCTGGGGCCCGCGTACGCTGGACCTCGACATTATGCTGTTTGGTGATGAAGTGATTAACACCGAACGTCTGACCGTACCGCACTACGATATGAAAAACCGCGGCTTTATGCTGTGGCCACTTTTTGAAATCGCCCCTGAACTGACTTTCCCGGACGGAACCCGCCTGCATCAACACCTCTCCCAACTCGGTGCGGCAAAACCTGCACACTGGTAAAGTAATCCTTCCCCTTTAGCGTTTACTGCTTTCGCGCCAAACGATTGCTTAAATCAATTGCCCCCCTGAATGTGACTGCTAGAATGCCGTTAAATATGACTTTCACCATCAGGATATGTTATGAAACCGACAACAATCTCATTGCTGCAAAAATACAAGCAAGAGAAGAAACGCTTCGCAACGATTACGGCCTACGACTACAGCTTCGCGAAACTCTTTGCCGACGAAGGTATCAATGTGATGCTGGTGGGTGATTCACTGGGGATGACGATTCAGGGTCATGACTCTACCCTGCCGGTCACTGTTGACGATATTGCCTACCATACTCGCACTGTGCGTCGCGGGGCACCCAACTGCCTGCTGCTTTCCGATCTCCCGTTTATGGCCTACGCTACGCCAGAACAAACCTTTGCAAACGCGGCGGTTGTGATGCGCGCGGGTGCCAATATGGTCAAGATTGAAGGCGGTGCATGGCTGGTCGATACGGTGAGAATGCTGACTGAACGCGCGGTTCCGGTTTGCGGCCATCTGGGTCTGACCCCGCAGTCAGTCAACATTTTTGGCGGCTATAAGGTGCAAGGCCGTGGTGATGCCGGGCAAACGCTGCTCGACGACGCACTGGCACTGGAAGCGGCTGGCGCTCAACTGCTGGTACTGGAATGCGTTCCCGTTGAACTGGCAAAACGCATCACCGAAGCGCTATCTATTCCGGTGATCGGCATCGGCGCGGGCAACGTCACCGACGGTCAGATTTTAGTGATGCACGATGCGTTTGGCATTACCGGCGGTCATATTCCAAAATTCGCGAAAAATTTCCTTGCCGAAGCGGGCGACATGCGCGCTGCGGTGCGGCAGTATATTGCTGAAGTGGAATCCGGCGTTTACCCGGGCGAAGAACATAGCTTCCACTAAATTTTCTGACGAGATGTAGGCCTGATAAGCGTAGCGCCATCAGGCGGTTCGGCGCACGTTGCCGGATGGCGGCGCAAACGGCTTCTCTGGCCTACAGACCCTCAGGCAACTAAAGGAGTCAAGGTGTGCTAATTATTGAAACCCTGCCGCTGCTGCGCCAGCATATTCGCCGTCTGCGCCAGGAAGGTAAACGTGTGGCGCTGGTTCCCACCATGGGCAATCTACACGACGGCCACATGAAGCTGGTCGATGAAGCAAAAGCCCAGGCCGAAGTGGTCATCGTCAGCATTTTCGTCAACCCAATGCAATTCGACCGACCGGAAGATCTGGTGCGCTATCCGCGCACGCTGCAGGAAGACTGTGAAAAGCTGAACAAACGTAAAGTCGATTATATCTTTGCTCCAGCCGTTGAGGAAATCTACCCACAGGGGCTGGAAGGCCAGACGTACGTTGATGTTCCCGGCCTCTCTACCATGTTGGAAGGCGCCAGCCGTCCGGGCCACTTCCGTGGCGTTTCGACCATCGTCAGCAAACTGTTCAACCTGATCCAGCCGGATGTTGCCTGCTTTGGCGAAAAAGATTTCCAGCAGTTAGCATTGATCCGCAAAATGGTTGCGGATATGGGTTATGACATTGAGATCGTCGGTATGCCTATTATTCGCGCCAAAGACGGCTTAGCCCTTAGCTCACGTAACGGATATCTGACGGCAGAGCAGCGTAAAATCGCCCCCGGCTTGTACAAAGTGATGAGCCGCATTGGCGAAAAATTACAGGCTGGCGAGCGCGATCTGGAAGAGATTATTGCTATTGCCGCGCAGGAGCTGAATGAAAAAGGTTTCCGCGCCGACGATATTCAGATCCGCGATGCCGACACACTGCTGGAACTGACTGAAAACAGCAAGCGTGCAGTGATTCTGGTCGCCGCATGGCTGGGCCAGGCACGGCTGATCGATAATCAAAGCGTTACATTAGCCCTGTAGACAGGGGTTAAAAATCGGGCAATACTGCCTGAGAAATTTCTCAAAGCGGGCCAGTTGTGCCTGCTTAGCCAAGGTAAACGACAGGGTATAGAAGTTATGATTCGCACCATGCTGCAAGGCAAGCTCCACCGCGTAAAAGTCACGCAGGCGGACCTGCATTACGAAGGCTCCTGCGCCATCGACCAGGATTTCCTTGATGCCTCCGGTATTCTGGAAAACGAAGCTATTGATATCTGGAACGTGACGAATGGGAAACGTTTCTCAACCTATGCGATTGCGGCTGAACGCGGCTCCAAAATCATCTCGGTGAACGGTGCGGCTGCACACTGCGCTGAGGTTGGCGACATTGTGATTATCGCCAGCTTTGTCACTATGTCTGATGAGGAAGCCCGCACATGGCGCCCGAAAGTGGCTTATTTTGAAGGCGACAACGAAATGAAGCGTACCGCGAAAGCCATTCCGGTACAGGTTGCCTGATGCTAATTGCGGAGACCGCATGAGTCAGGTTGTCTCCGCACATTTATCACCAATGTAATACGGCAGCATAATATTTTTGATGCGGCTGTATAATATCTCATTTCCTTATCTATTGCGCACTGCCGCTACTCCATTGAATTAATCCTTTCCTCAAACAAGCCATAGCCTGCATTGAATGGACTGGAGGAGGCTCCCCACGTAATCTAGTAAGGTATACTCACCAAACATCAAATAAAACTTAATAATCTTTTTAGAAAATATAATGAAACAGGATTATTT
>NZ_JANEWJ010000028.1:0-69051 GCF_028069755.1 Citrobacter sp. Igbk 16
GAAATAGTTTATATTGCTCATGAATACATAATGAAGTTGTGCCTCCTGATTTTTCTATTGGCGTAGAGGGAACTAAATATGAATGCTATATATAATATAGTCTGGAGTACGGCGCGTAATATGTTTGTGGTTGCTGGTGAGTTTTCCCGCGGTAATAATGGAATGCGTAATAGCATCAAGGTAACAGGCCTCGCAACATTAATCTGTACTGCTGCTGTCAATGCTGCAGAGTTAGGCCCACAAAACGGTGCATCGATCATTTTGAGTGATAATGATGTCGTTACGGCTAGCGGGCAAACAAATACCACGGGGGTTGAGAGCATCACTACCGGTGGTGATGGCTTGCAGATTCAAGGAAAAACAATTATCAACGTATCGGGTGAAACCCTGTCTACCGGTGTTTCACTGGATAATGGCACCCAAAATGATTTAGGTACGAATACCGAAATCCATGTTACCGATACGGATGGCACACAAAACTCAAGTAAAAATACCAGCGGGATTTTGATTTCAGGTAATAACCCGGGCACAGAAGTAACAGCATCCGGTATTAATATTGATGTTTCGGGTAAAAATAATGTTTATGGGTTTAGAAATACAGGCAAAGACAGTAACGTCGATCTTGGTAGTGGAAGTTCTATTACAGCCATAACTGAAACGGATTATAGTATTGGTGGGATAGGTGATGCCCGCGGTGTCTATTTATTAGACGGGAGTGGTACTTTCACCATGGATAATGGTTCTATCCATGCTACGAGTAAAGACAACACCGCGTGGGGGATTCAAAGTACGGGTAATGCCAACATTGATTTAGGTAAAAATAGCCAGGTGGTTGTAGAGGGCAATAATATTGCAACCGGTATTGAGATAGGTACTGATGGTGTATTGGATGCCGATCAACTCACTGTCACGGCAACAGGACTGGCAACAGATTATGGTTCTGTGACAGGTTTAAAGCTAGGTAAGAATAATCAGGTTGATTTGGGCGATAACAGCAGAGTCACCATCACTGGTACCTCCGATCTTGCCGAAGGCATCTCAGTTATGGGGCCTGATGCTACTTTCATCGCCAATAATATGGATATTAATATCAGTACGACTCTGGACTGCCGCACAGGAGGGTGTACCACGCGTGGCATCGCTATTAATGGCACCGGATCACGCATTGATTTGGGCAGCGGATCGACCATCTCAATCACCGGTTTCTATGATGGGGCTGGAGTAATGATAAACCCCGCGGCAAAAGGTTCTGAATTTATTGCTGATAACCTGACGATTGATGTGACTGGACCGCAGGTAAATGCAATATCAATGAGCACGGGTTTTATGGATTTAGGCCAAAACAGCATCATAAGCGCAGCCGGAAAGGCGACGACCCTCTGGGTGATGGGGGGCGAATTCCACGCGGATGCGCTTACCGTCAATACCGCTCAGTCTGTGGGCATCATTGCGCAGGGGGGCGATGTGATGATTGGCGCAGGCAGCGTTGTTGACGGCAGAAGTTCTGCCATGTCGGGCGCTGCGACCAGCGGTATCGCTGCGACCTCCGGAAGTACTCTTGATTTTAAAGGGGATGCCGACAATCGAAATGTTATTTACGCGATCGATGGTTATGGCGTGTCATCCCAGTTTTACGGTGCAACGGTTAATATCGCGAATACCGATATTCTCATGAGTGGGCAGAATAACCCTTACGGGCTTTGGGCGATAGGAAGTAATGATTTAAGCCGTCCGGGAATAATTAATGGTGAAAACTTGACCATTGATGTGACAGCGAGTGGGACAAATGGTTATGGGGCGGTGGTTCAGCAGGGCGGGGCAATATCGCTGACCGGTGACACCACCATTAAAACCCAGGATGGCGTCGCTATTTTTGTTCCGCTTGTTACCGACAGTGCGGGAAATCTCTTACCCGGCGGGACCGTGGCCGGTTCAGGTGTAATGGATATTACGGGCGATATCATTAGCGCGGGTGAAGGCAGTATTTCACTGGATATGGCGTCTGGTTCGCGGTTTGTGGGGGCGACGTCTGTTAACACCGATCCGACGGTAGACTCCTCGCTGAATCTCTCACTGGCTGAACAGACGCAATGGACAATTACCGGTGATTCTTCTTTAACTCAATTAAGTAATGCCGGAGATATTGTATTTGATACGCCTTCACAGAACGGACAATTCAAAACGCTGACGATTAATGGGAATTATAACGGCAGTGACGGTGATCTTTATCTGAACACGCAGTTAGGGGATGACAATTCACCGACGGATAAAGTGATTATCACTGGTGATACTTCCGGTAGTACGACGCTCTATGTCAATAACATCGGCGGGGAAGGGGCGTTAACTACAAAAGGTATTGAAGTGATTGATGTCGGCGGTCAGTCTGATGGCGTTTTTACTCAGGGTAATCAGGTGCAGACAGGTTTGTATGAATACCGATTGTATGAAGACGGTGGTGACTGGTATTTGCGTTCGCAGGCTGCCACGCCGGTAGATCCTGATGACGGCGACGATGTTTCGCCGGTAGATCCGGATGACGGCGGTGATGTTACGCCGGTAGATCCGCAGTACCGGGCAGATATTGGCGCTTATCTGGGCAACCAGTGGATGGCACGTAATCTGCAAATGCAGACCCTTTATGACCGCGAAGGGAGTCAATTACGTACCGATGATGGCAGTATGTGGATGCGCTTTAAAGCAGGTGATGCGTCGTCAACCGCTGCAGACGGTCATCTGGATATTGACAACACTTACTCGCAACTGCAAATCGGTGGTGATGTGCTTAGTTGGGATAATGGCGAGCAGAGTCTGAAGGCGGGACTGATGGTGAGCTACATTAACGCCGACACTGACAGTACAGGCAACCGTGGTGCTGATGGGAGCCGGTTCTCTGCCAGTGGTAACGTAGCCGGTTATAATCTTGGCGCTTATGCTACCTGGTTTGCGGATGCGAAGGATCACAGCGGCCTGTACGTGGACAGTTGGTATCAGTACGGGCTGTACAATAACAGCGTTGATAACGGCGATGTCGGGTCAACGGATTATGATTCAACGGCCAGCGCGGTCTCTGTGGAAACGGGCTATCGGTACGACATCATACTTGCAAACCATAATGTCGTCAGCCTGACGCCGCAGGCTCAGGCGACATGGCAGCAATTTAAAGCGGACGCTGTCGTCCAGAATGGAACGCGTATTGACGGACAAAACGGTGACAGTTGGACCACGCGCCTCGGACTGCGGGTAGATGGCAAGCTACACAAGAATACCACGTCGGTGATCCAGCCGTTTGCGGAGGTGAACTGGTTACACACCAGTGATGATGTTGCCGTTGCATTTGATGGTGCTAAGGTGAAGCAGGATCTTCCGGCAGATCGCGCCGAAGTGAAAGTGGGTATCCAGGCGAATCTGAATAGCCAGTGGAGTATCACTGGACAAGTGGTGGGTCAAAAAGGACGTAATGACTATGGCGATCTCAGCGGTAGTTTGCGCGTTCGTTACAGCTGGTAATTGATGTAAATTATCATCCTGGTGTTGTTGAAATACCCCAGTCTATGGCTGGGGCAATCTTTGTAGATGTGCTGTTCTTGTTTACTTAGCCCGCTCTTGTCTTAAAAAAGTTACGCCTTAATTTGTTCTGTGACGATTTCTGAAGACTCGCTTTCTTCCAGTAACCCTTCCTTCTGCGCCAGCATCGCTGTCGCAATTCCGTTACCCAATACGTTTATCGCCGAGCGCCCCATATCAAGGAAATGGTCGATGCCCATCAGTAACAGGATCCCTGCAACAGGAATATTAAAGCTAGGAATGGTTGCCGCCAGCACCACCAGCGCTGAACGCGGTACGCCAGCAATCCCTTTTGACGCCAGCATCAATGTCAGCATCAGCACGGTAATTTCCGCGAAGGAAAGGTGGATGTTATAAGCCTGTGCGATAAACATGGAGGCGAACGAGCAGTACACCATCGAACCGACCAGGTTGAACGAATAGCCAATCGGCAGCACGAACGACACGATGTTACGTGAGCAGCCAAATTTGGTTAATTGCTCCAGCGTTTTAGGGTAGGCCGCTTCCGAACTGCTGGTAGTGAAGGCGACCAACACCGGATCTTTGAGCATACTGACCAGGCGGAACACCTCTTTCTTCAGCACCAGATAGCCCACTGCCAACAGGACCAGGCAGGTCAGCAGAATAGCGACGTAGTAGCCGCCAATAAATGACGCGTAGTTGAGCAGAATACCCAGGCCCTGCATGGAGATAACGGAAGAGATAGCGGCGAAAATTGCCAGCGGCGCGACGTACATAACATAGCCCGTCACTTTCAACATAATGTGTGAAACCACATCCAGTGCGGCGACCAGCGGCGCGTTAAATTTCTCTCCCAACGATGCCCCACCAATACCGAAGAACATTGAGAACACGACGATTTGTAGGATCTCATTATTCGCCATCGCTTCGGCAATACTGGTAGGAATGGTATGAGACAGAAAACCTTTCAGGCTCATACCACCGACGGCGAGTCCGGTGTCAGTAGCTTCCAGTGGAATGGCCAGGTTCAGCCCGCTCCCAGGTTGTTCAAGTGAGACAACAAACAGGCCAACCAAAATAGACAGCACGGACGAGCTGATAAACCAGATCATCGCTTTGCCGCCAACGCGTCCGATGGTGGAGGTTTCTCCCAGACGCATGATTCCGACGGTCAGAGTGCTGAAGACTAACGGTGCGATGACCATTTTTATCAGCCGCAAAAAGATGTCGGTGAGCAGCGTAATATTATCAGCCCAGGCGGTAACGACGCCGGGGGAGGCATAGGTGTGGATCACCGCACCCGACAAGATCCCCGCCAGCATGAAGATCACGATAAAGAGCGTGAGTTTGTTTGCATTTGCCACTAAAAAGCCCTCAGTAAGGATTTAACATTTATTAATCAGTTACTCATTTTTTATACTTATTAAGTGGTAACGAAGTATTCATCATATAAATTGAATTAAAGCCCAGGCAGATACAACTTTTTTTAATTTTTTATCCGTTTTGTTGTGGTATTCGGCGGATGGTTATGTGATCGGTATCACAGGAAAAGGGAGGGGGGGAATACAAATAGTGGTCAAACAGGGTGGTTGAAAATGTTATTTGCATGATAATTATGATGTTTTTATGTAAATGAGTTGTGGTTTCTATTCCTCAGTTTTTCCCTTCTCCCGCCGGGCCTTGCTTTCCTGCTGGATTTCCTTTTTGCAAACGTAAAGTTATCTCAGTGAATGCCGATAATGTTGATAACTCGTTTTCAGGAAGGTGCCTTATGTTTAACCGTATCCGCGTTGTCACAATGCTGATGATGGTGCTGGGGGTTTTCGCACTGCTACAGCTTGTTTCCGGTGGTCTGTTGTTTTCTTCATTGCAGCAGAATCAGCAAAGTTTTGTTATTTCTAACGATCTACGACAGCAGCAAAGTGAACTCACCTCGACATGGGACCTGATGCTGCAAACACGCATCAATTTGAGTCGTTCCTCTGCGCGCATGATGATGGATGCGTCCAACCAGCAGAGCAGCGCGAAGAACGATCTGCTTAAGAATGCGAAAACGTCGCTGGCGCAAGCCGAAAAGCATTACGCTAATTTCAAAAAAATCACGCCGTTGCCTGATATGACGGATGCCAGCGGCAACGTCGATGAAAAATATCAGCAGTACCATGCAGCCTTGGTGGAACTCATTCAGTTCCTGGAGAGCGGCAACATGGATGCATATTTTGCACAACCAACTCAGGGCATGCAAAACGCCCTCGGTGAAGCGTTAGGTAAATATGCCGATGTTAGCGAGAAACTCTACCGCCAGGCCTTCGATCAAAGCGCAAGCGATTACCATTTTGCCCAATGGCAACTCGGCATTCTGGCTGTCGTGCTGGTACTGATTCTGGTGGTGGTGTGGTATGGCATCCGTCATGCCTTGCTGAACCCTTTGTCCCGCGTCATTGCGCATATCCGTGAAATTGCCAGCGGTAACTTAACCGCAACTCTGGCTGTAAGCGGCCGTAATGAAATTGGCGAACTGGCCAGCACGGTCGATCATATGCAGCGTTCGCTGACCGAAACAGTAACCCTGGTGCGCGAAGGTTCGGATGCGATTTATTCCGGTACCAGTGAAATTGCCAGCGGTAACACCGATCTTTCATCCCGTACCGAACAACAGGCTTCCGCGCTGGAAGAAACAGCAGCCAGCATGGAACAGTTGACGGCTACCGTGAAGCAAAATGCGGACAATGCGCGTCAGGCCTCTCAACTGGCGAAAAGTGCCTCCGATACCGCACAACATGGCGGCAAAGTGGTTGATAGCGTGGTGAATACCATGCACGAAATCGCCGATAGTTCGAAGAAAATTGCCGACATCATTAGCGTTATTGATGGCATTGCATTCCAGACAAACATTCTTGCGCTGAATGCGGCGGTAGAAGCTGCGCGTGCCGGTGAACAAGGCCGTGGTTTTGCCGTCGTTGCCGGTGAAGTGCGAAACCTGGCAAGCCGCAGTGCGCAGGCAGCAAAAGAGATTAAAGCGCTAATTGAAGATTCTGTATCGCGGGTTGATACCGGTTCTGTATTGGTAGAAAGCGCCGGGGAAACCATGCATGACATCGTTAATGCGGTCACGCGTGTGACCGACATCATGGGGGAAATCGCCTCAGCATCCGATGAACAAAGTCGAGGAATAGATCAGGTTGCGCTCGCTGTGTCTGAAATGGATCGGGTTACGCAACAGAACGCCTCACTGGTGCAGGAGTCGGCCGCTGCCGCTGCCGCACTCGAGGAGCAGGCCAGTCGCCTGACCCAGTCGGTATCGACATTCCGCCTCGCGACGCGTCCTGCATCATCAAAGACGCGGGAAACACGACTACCTGCAACATCGACTCCGGCGTCACAACCGCGCCAGCTCGCTACCGAACAAGATACGCATTGGGAAACATTTTGACTGACAGCTAAACCGCGGCCTGCGCCGCCTGATGGGAGCGTTGATGTTTAATCGTATTCGAATTTCGACCACGCTGTTTTTGATTTTAATCCTCTGTGGTGTTTTGCAGATTGGCAGTAATGGCTTGTCCTTCTGGGCATTTAGGGATGGTTTTCAGAACCTGAACCAGGTCGAACAGAGTAATCAGCAACGCGCTGCGCTGGCGCAAACCCGCGCTGTGTTATTACAGGCCAGTACTGCCCTTAATAAAGCAGGAACGCTGACGGCTTTGAGCTATCCGCCAGAGGATATCAAAGCGCTGATGGTGATTGCACAGGACAGCCTGGCCCAGTCCGAATCGATGTTTAAACGCTTTATGGCGACGACAGAGACGGCAGAAGAGGGGAAGGCGCTGCAAAGCGCAACCGCGAAAAGTTTCAGTCAATGGCATAGCGATCTGGTTCACCAGGCAACCTGGCTGGAAAATAACCAGTTGTCGGATTTTTTGACCGCGCCGGTACAGGCTTCACAGGATGCCTTTGATGCAAACTTTACGGCGTGGCAGAACAACATCAACCTGGTATTGCAAAAAGCAGAGGACCACAGCCAGCGTAGTTACCATATGTCCGGGGTGATTTTCACCACCATGCTGGTACTGGCGGCACTGTTAACGACTGCAGCGCTGTACTGGTCGCGAAAAATGATTGTACAGCCACTGGCTATCATCGGTAGCCATTTCGACAGCATTGCGGCCGGTAATTTGGCGCGACCGATAGCGGTATATGGCCGTAATGAGATTTCAGCTATTTTTGCCAGCCTGAAAGCGATGCAACAGGCACTGCGTGAGACGGTCAGTGAGGTACGCCAGGGGAGCTCGGCAATGCATACCGGGATCTCGGAAATCGCGATGGGTAATAACGATCTGTCCTCGCGAACTGAACAGCAGGCGGCATCGCTGGCGCAAACGGCAGCCAGTATGGAACAGCTTACCGCCACCGTGGGGCAAAATGCGGATAACGCGCGACAAGCTTCAGGCATTGCCAAAAGTGCGGCCGATACAGCGCATAAAGGAGGGGAACAGACGGCTAAGGTTGCCAGCACTATGCATGAGATTTCTGCCAGCTCGCAGAAGATAGGTGACATCACCAGTGTGATTGACAGCATTGCCTTCCAGACCAACATCCTGGCGTTAAACGCCGCGGTAGAAGCTGCCCGTGCCGGTGAACAGGGGCGCGGTTTCGCCGTGGTCGCCGGAGAGGTCCGCAATCTGGCAAGCCGTAGCGCGCAGGCCGCGAAAGAAATTAAAGGGCTGATCGAAGAGTCCGTCACCCGCGTTCATCAGGGATCGCAACTGGTGGATATGGCGGCGCGCACGATGACAGAGATTGTTAGCTCGGTTACCCGGGTTAACGACATCATGGGGGAGATTGCCTCGGCCTCCGATGAACAACGCAGAGGCATTGAGCAGGTGGCGCAAGCCGTCAGCCAGATGGATTCTGTCACACAGCAGAACGCCGGGCTGGTGGAAGAAGCGGCAGCCGCCACTGAGCAGTTAGCTACCCAGGCAGATAATCTTTCCGCCTGTGTCGCATTTTTTAAGCTTGAAGAGCAAACCGTAACACAACAAGAATTGGCGCAACCGCAGGTTGTGCCCGTTGTATCCTGAATGTGATTGAGAAGGCGCTATGACATCATCTCTGCCCTCCGGGCAAACGTCATTATTGTTACAGATGACACAGCGCCTCGCGCTGTCTGACGCGCATTTTCGTCGGATATGTCAATTAATCTACCAGCGCGCGGGGATCGTGCTGGCTGACCACAAGCGGGACATGGTCTATAACCGCCTGGTTCGCCGGTTGCGTACCCTGGGACTGGATGATTTTGGTCGCTATCTCAGCATGCTGGAAGCCAACCAGAACAGTGCTGAGTGGCAGGCTTTTATTAACTCCCTGACCACCAACCTGACCGCTTTTTTTCGCGAAGGGCATCACTTTCCGGTGCTGTCTGACCACGCCCGTCGACGCAGCGGTGAATATCGCGTCTGGAGCGCGGCAGCGTCTACCGGAGAAGAACCTTACAGTATTGCAATTACGTTGGCCGATACCCTGGGTATGGCACCGGGTCGCTGGCGTGTTTTTGCGAGCGACATTGATACTGAGGTGTTGGAAAAGGCAAGAAGCGGTATTTACCGCCTTGATGAGCTAAAAACGTTGTCGCCACAGCAGCTGCAACGCTATTTCATGCGCGGTACCGGACCTCATGAAGGGCTGGTACGTGTACGGCAAGAACTGGCAAGCCATGTTGAATTTTCCAGCGTGAACTTACTGGACAAAAAATACAATGTGCCAGGCCCGTTCGACGCCATATTCTGTCGTAACGTCATGATCTATTTTGACAAAACGACTCAGCAGGACATTTTGCACCGTTTTGTTCCACTCCTTAAACCTGACGGACTGCTGTTTGCCGGTCATTCAGAAAACTTTAGCAACCTCGTGCGCGAGTTTAGCCTGCGCGGGCAGACGGTGTATGCGCTAGGTAAGGATAAAGCATGAGTAAAATCAGGGTATTGTCGGTTGATGATTCTGCATTGATGCGTCAAATCATGACCGAGATTATTAACAGCCACAGCGATATGGAGATGGTTGCGACAGCGCCTGATCCTTTGGTTGCGCGGGATCTCATCAAAAAATTTAATCCCGACGTTCTGACGCTGGATGTTGAAATGCCGCGCATGGACGGCCTCGATTTTCTTGAAAAACTGATGCGTCTGCGTCCGATGCCCGTGGTGATGGTCTCTTCACTGACTGGCAAAGGTTCTGAGGTCACGCTGCGGGCCCTGGAACTGGGGGCGATTGACTTTGTTACCAAACCTCAACTGGGGATCCGCGAAGGAATGCTGGCGTATAGCGAGATGATTGCGGAGAAAATCCGCACTGCATCGCGCGCAAAACTGGCCGCCCACAAACCCACGGCAGCGCCAGCGACCTTGAAGGCGGGGCCGTTACTCAGTTCGGAAAAACTGCTGGTCATCGGCGCATCAACCGGAGGAACAGAGGCAATTCGTCATGTACTCCAGCCATTGCCGCTTTCAAGTCCCGGTATTCTTATTACCCAGCATATGCCGCCAGGATTTACCCGTTCGTTCGCCGAACGTCTGAACAAACTGTGTCAGATAACCGTGAAAGAGGCAGAAGACGGAGAGCGCGTGCTCCCAGGGCATGCGTATATCGCCCCTGGCGACAAGCATATGGAACTGGCGCGTAGCGGGGCGAACTACCAGATCAAAATTCATGATGGTCCGCCGGTTAACCGGCATCGGCCTTCAGTGGATGTGCTGTTTCATTCGGTGGCGAAACATGCGGGGCGCAATGCCGTCGGGGTGATCCTGACCGGTATGGGCAACGATGGGGCCGCCGGAATGTTAGCGATGAACCAGGCTGGTGCCTGGACCATTGCGCAAAACGAAGCAAGTTGTGTGGTGTTCGGCATGCCGCGCGAGGCCATCAATATGGGTGGCGTAAGCGAAGTGGTCGATCTTAGCCAGGTAAGCCAGCAAATGCTGGCGAAAATCAGTGCCGGACAGGCAATACGTATTTGAATCAGGAGTTTATTTTTATGGCGGATAAAGAGCTTAGGTTTTTGGTTGTGGATGACTTTTCCACCATGCGTCGCATTGTGCGTAACCTGCTGAAGGAACTGGGGTTCAACAACGTTGAAGAAGCTGAAGATGGTGTTGACGCGTTGAACAAACTGCAGGCAGGGGGATTCGGGTTTGTTATTTCCGACTGGAACATGCCTAACATGGACGGTCTTGAACTGCTGAAAACCATTCGTGCTGATGGCAGCATGTCTGCTCTGCCAGTGCTGATGGTGACGGCAGAAGCGAAGAAAGAAAACATTATCGCGGCAGCACAAGCGGGTGCCAGTGGTTATGTTGTAAAACCGTTCACCGCGGCGACGCTGGAAGAAAAACTCAATAAGATCTTTGAGAAACTGGGCATGTGAGGATGTGATGATGATGCAACCACAAATTAAACCTGTTGACGAACACTCAGCAGGGGACATCATTGCGCGCATCGGTAGTTTAACCCGAATGCTGCGCGACAGCCTGCGTGAACTGGGGCTGGATCAGGCCATTGCCGAAGCGGCGGAAGCCATTCCCGACGCGCGCGATCGCCTGGACTATGTTGTACAAATGACTGCACAGGCGGCAGAGCGCGCACTGAACAGCGTAGAAGCTTCACAGCCACACCAGGATGCCATGGAAAAAGGGGCAAAAGACCTGACCAAACGCTGGGATGAATGGTTCGAAAATCCGATTGAACTGTCCGATGCCCGTGAACTGGTCACTGATACCCGCCAGTTTCTTGGTGATGTCCCCGGTCATACCAGCTTTACCAATGCCCAATTGCTGGACATCATGATGGCGCAGGATTTCCAGGATCTTACCGGTCAGGTTATCAAGCGCATGATGGATGTTATCCAGGAGATTGAACGTCAACTGCTGATGGTGCTGCTGGAAAACATTCCGGAGCAGGGCGCCCGACCAAAACGCGAGAACGAAAGTTTGCTGAATGGTCCGCAGGTTGACACTTCAAAAGCCGGCGTAGTGGCAAGCCAGGATCAGGTTGACGACCTGCTGGATAGCCTCGGTTTCTGATGTGTATTTGCCGGATGCGGGAGGAAACTTCTCATCCGGCTTACATGTTATTCATCGGCAATTGGCGTTAAAGCCATAAATCCCGTCTTTTTTACCGCTTACTCTCCCCATTGTTGTATGGCTGTTCTGGCATCATTCTCGCCTATATCTCTATCCAGGGTCTGATGCGTGGCAGAAGAAAGCGACGACGACAAAACAGAAGCCCCCACACCCCACCGACTTGAAAAAGCACGGGAAGAAGGGCAGATACCCCGATCCAAGGAGCTAACCTCACTGCTTATTTTGCTGGTGGGCGTGTGCATTATCTGGATTGGTGGGGAGTCGCTCGCCCGTAGGTTGGCAGGCATGCTGTCAACTGGATTACGCTTTGACCATAGTATGGTCAATGACCCTAACCTGATCCTGAGCCAAATCATTCTGTTGATTAAAGACGCCATGATTGCGTTGTTGCCGCTGATTACCGGGGTTGTGCTGGTGGCATTGATCTCCCCGGTGATGCTTGGCGGCTTGATCTTCAGTGGTAAATCGCTGCAACCCAAATTCTCAAAGCTGAATCCGTTACCGGGTATTAAGCGTATGTTCTCGGCGCAAACCGGGGCGGAGCTGCTTAAAGCCATATTGAAATCCACATTGGTGGGTAGCGTGGCGGGATTCTATCTCTGGCATAACTGGCCAGAGATGATGCGCCTGATGGCCGAATCCCCGATTAGGGCGATGGGTAATGCGCTGGATTTAGTCGGTATGTGCGCATTGCTGGTGGTGCTTGGCGTCATTCCGATGGTGGGGTTTGACGTCTTTTTCCAGATTTATAGCCACGTAAAAAAACTGCGGATGTCGCGTCAGGATATCCGTGACGAATTTAAACAAAGCGAAGGTGATCCGCACGTTAAGGGCAAAATTCGCCAGATGCAGCGTGCGGCCGCACAGCGCCGCATGATGGCAGATGTGCCGAAGGCGGATGTTATTGTGACCAACCCTACGCACTATTCGGTTGCCTTGCAGTACGACGAAAACAAAATGAGCGCGCCAAAAGTTGTGGCTAAAGGGGCCGGACTGGTGGCATTGCGTATTCGAGAGATTGGCGCGGAGCACCGTGTCCCAACGTTAGAAGCTCCGCCTCTGGCTCGTGCGTTATATCGCCATGCTGAGATCGGTCAGCAAATACCTGGCCAATTGTATGCCGCCGTTGCCGAAGTGTTGGCATGGGTATGGCAGCTAAAACGCTGGCGTCTGGCTGGCGGCACGCCGCCACCACAACCTGGAAACCTTCCGGTGCCTGAAGCACTGGATTTTATGAACGAGAAGAATACTGATGGCTAATCTGGTCGCGATGCTGCGTCTGCCCGGCAACCTGAAATCCACGCAATGGCAAATTCTTGCCGGGCCGATCCTCATTCTGCTGATCCTGTCGATGATGGTGCTGCCGCTTCCGGCCTTCATCCTCGATTTACTGTTCACCTTTAACATTGCACTGTCGATCATGGTGCTGTTGGTGGCGATGTTCACCCAGCGCACGCTTGAATTCGCCGCATTCCCAACGATTCTGCTGTTCACCACCTTGTTGCGCCTGGCACTGAACGTCGCGTCTACGCGTATCATATTGATGGAAGGACATACAGGTGCAGCGGCGGCAGGTAAGGTGGTGGAAGCCTTTGGTCACTTCCTGGTCGGCGGTAACTTTGCCATCGGTATCGTGGTCTTCGTCATTCTCGTCATCATTAACTTTATGGTTATCACCAAAGGTGCGGGACGTATCGCTGAAGTGGGTGCGCGTTTCGTGCTGGACGGGATGCCGGGTAAGCAGATGGCGATTGACGCCGATCTGAATGCGGGATTGATTGGGGAAGATGAAGCCAAAAAACGCCGTTCTGAAGTGACACAGGAAGCCGATTTTTACGGCTCCATGGACGGTGCGAGTAAATTTGTTCGTGGGGATGCCATCGCCGGTATTCTGATTATGGTCATCAACGTGGTTGGCGGCTTGCTGGTTGGGGTGTTGCAGCACGGTATGAGCATGGGCAGCGCGGCAGAAAGCTATACCCTGCTGACCATTGGTGACGGGCTGGTAGCACAGATCCCTGCGCTGGTTATCTCAACGGCGGCGGGGGTTATCGTAACCCGCGTGAGTACCGATCAGGACGTGGGTGAACAGATGGTCACCCAGTTGTTCAGCAACCCAAGCGTCATGCTGCTTAGTGCGGCGGTCCTCGGTTTATTGGGGTTGGTACCGGGAATGCCAAACCTGGTGTTTCTGATGTTTACCGCGGCCTTACTGGGGCTTGCCTGGTGGATGCGCGGACGCGAGCAAAAAGCACCAGAAGAAGCTCAGCCGGTGAAAATGCCGGAAAACAACTCGGTGGTAGAAGCTACGTGGAGTGATGTACAGCTGGAAGACACGCTGGGAATGGAGGTTGGGTATCGCCTGATTCCGATGGTGGACTTCCAACAGGACGGCGAATTGCTGGGGCGTATTCGCAGCATTCGTAAGAAATTTGCCCAGGATATGGGGTTCCTGCCGCCAGTGGTACACATTCGCGACAATATGGATCTGCAACCTGCCCGCTATCGTATTCTGATGAAAGGGGTTGAGATTGGTAGTGGTGATGCTTACCCTGGGCGCTGGTTGGCTATCAACCCTGGTACCGCAGCCGGATCGCTGCCAGGGGAGAAAACGGTTGATCCTGCTTTTGGTCTGGATGCTATCTGGATTGAAAGCGCGCTAAAAGAGCAGGCGCAAATTCAGGGCTTCACCGTTGTTGAAGCCAGTACAGTGGTTGCCACACACCTGAACCATCTGATTGGCCAGTTTGCCGCAGAGCTGTTTGGTCGCCAGGAGGCGCAACAGCTGTTGGATCGTGTTTCACAAGAGATGCCAAAACTGACAGAAGATCTGGTGCCGGGTGTGGTCACACTGACCACACTGCACAAAGTGCTGCAGAACCTGTTGGATGAAAAAGTCCCTATTCGTGATATGCGCACCATTCTTGAAACGTTGGCGGAACATGCCCCGTTACAGAATGATCCGCATGAACTTACCGCAGTGGTTCGTGTGGCGCTTGGACGGGCGATTACTCAACAGTGGTTCCCGGGTAACGAGGAAGTTCAGGTTATCGGACTCGATACACCGCTTGAGCGCCTGCTGTTACAAGCGTTACAGGGCGGTGGGGGCCTTGAACCTGGTCTGGCAGACCGGTTGCTGGCGCAGACGCAGGAAGCACTGTCTCGTCAGGAAATGTTGGGTGCGCCGCCAGTATTGCTGGTGAATCATGCGCTGCGACCTCTCCTTGCGCGTTTTTTACGGCGCAGTATTCCGCAGTTGGTGGTGTTGTCGAATATGGAGCTTTCCGATAACCGTCATATCCGTATGACCGCGACCATTGGAGGTAAATAATGGGTAAATTTCTTTGGCTGTTGTTTTTCCCGCTGGCTGTACAGGCTGCCGGGGAAGGGACATGGCAGGCAAGCGGTATGGGGATTACCTTAAATTATCGTGGGGAGTCGGCTTCATCTTCGCCTTTGGTTCCCAGCCAGCCCGTTTCAGGCCTGATGACGCTGGTCGCCTGGCGCTATGAATTAAATGGGCCTACGCCTGCGGGATTACGTGTGCGCTTATGCTCTCAGTCCCGTTGTGTCGAACTGGATGGGCAAAGCGGGACCACTAATGGCTTTAATAGTGTCCCTGCGATTGAACCCATGCACTTCGTCTGGGAAGTGCCTGGTGGCGGTCGCCTGATCCCTGCCTTGCAGGTTCAGAGCAATCAGGTGATTGTGAACTACCGTTAATTCCCTTCATTACGTCGGCCAGCAGGCGAAACTGCTGGCCACCTCGCAGTTCTGATCGACCATCCCGATTAAAAAGAAACGCTGTTTTATAAAATTAGTGACCTGTGTTGTCGGACTCTTTGTGCTATTGCCATTTCGCAAAAATCCCTGGCAGAAACAAAAAGGTTTCCCCTGCGGTTAGCTTTTACTGTGGCCCGGTAATGATGCCCAATGTTTACACATCACTTTAGGGTAACAACACACAGGGTTACCTGAATCGTAATAAACCTGCCGCGCCGAAACTGGAACAGGGCGCAGCATTGAATTCGACACTGACAGAGGTTAAGGAAATGATTGTTTACCCGGTTAAACACAGTCCATTGTTGCGTCAACCAGAACATTTTATATCCAGGGATGAATTAAAAACGCTCATTAAAAAGGTGACGCATAACCTGGTCAATATTCATGATGAAACGGGCGAGTTCTTGCTGCGACTGGATGACGGACGTGTTATTGATACCAAAGGCTGGGCCGGATGGGAGTGGACTCACGGCGTCGGCCTGTACGGAATGTATCAGTATTATCAGCAAACCGGTGATGAGATGATGCGCGACATTATCGATAGCTGGTTTGCCGAACGCTTTGCGGAAGGGGCGACGACCAAAAACGTCAACACGATGGCCCCGTTTTTAACACTGGCATATCGCTATGAAGAAACGCGTAATCCGGCGTATCTGCCCTGGCTTGACGCATGGGCAGAGTGGGCCATGCATCAGATGCCCCGTACTGAGTTTGGCGGTATGCAACACATCACGCTGGCAGAAGAAAACCATCAACAGATGTGGGATGACACACTGATGATGACGGTGCTGCCGCTGGCGAAAATTGGCAGGTTGCTCAATCGTCCTGAGTATATCGAAGAGGCCACGTATCAGTTTCTGCTGCATGTACAAAATCTGATGGATAAGGAAACGGGGCTGTGGTTCCACGGCTGGAGCTATGTGGGGCGGCATAACTTCGCGAACGCCCGTTGGGCGCGAGGTAATAGTTGGCTTACGATTGTGATCCCGGACTTCCTTGAACTTATCGATTTGCCGCCAAACAGCGCCATTCACCGTTATCTGGTGCAGGTTCTCAATGCGCAAATTGCAGCCCTGGCGGAATGTCAGGATGAGAGCGGATTGTGGCACACCTTACTGGATGATCCTCAGTCATATCTGGAAGCATCTGCAACGGCTGGATTCGCTTACGGTATTCTCAAAGCGGTGCGTAAACGCTATGTCGGTCAGGAATATGCGGGGGTGGCGGAGAAAGCTATCAGAGGTATTGTGCAACACATTTCCCCGGAAGGGGAGTTGCTACAAACCTCGTTTGGCACCGGCATGGGGCACAATCTCGATTTCTACCACAACATCCCACTCACCTCTATGCCTTACGGACAGGCCATGGCCATGCTGTGCCTCACCGAATACTTGCGTAAGTACTATTAATTGTGTCGTCCGCTGATGCCGTGTTGACTGGGTCAGGTTGTTCTGCGGCATCGGGTTGACCGGTGTTGTCCTGCGGCGCAAACAGATGATCCATGATTTGGCGCATGACCGGCGCGGCGGTAACCCCGTCGCTGCCGCCGTTTTCCAGAATCAATGCGATGGCGACTTTTGGATTCTTATACGGCGCAAATGCGGTATAGAACACGTGGTCGCGCAGTCGTATGGGGATCATCTTCGCATTGTAAGTCTGGTTTTCTTTCAGGCTAAAGACTTGTGATGTTCCGCTTTTGGCCGCGATGCCATAAGGTGCCGTATGGAAAAACTTATAACCAGTACCGTTTGGGGCATTCGCCATGCCGAACATGGCCTGGCGTACCAGACTCCAGTACGGTGATGAGGCTGAGGCTATTTGCGCGGGTGCCTCCGGTGCCTGATAGGGTGTGATTGTTTTGCCGCTTTCTTCATCCTGTAGCAGGTGAGGGGCAATAACTTTCCCGTTGTTAATCAGTGCGACCATCGCTTTTACCATCTGAATTGGCGTGGCAATCCAGTAGCCCTGGCCGATACCGACCGAAATGGTGTCTCCCTGGTACCAGGCTTTTTTATGCACCCGTTGTTTCCAGTCGCGGCTTGGCAGCAGACCGTTGTACTCTTCATCAAGATCGATACCGGTAGGTTTGCCGTAGCCAAACTGGCTAAGCATGCTGTTAATACGGTCGATCCCCATCATGTACGCCACCTGATAGAAGAACGTATCCGCTGATTCTTCAATCGCTTTGGTCACATCCAGCATGCCGTGTCCTGTTTTTTTCCAGTCGCGGTAATGCCGTTCGGTGCCGGGGAGTGTCCATGTCGGGGCGCCAAAGAAGCTGGTTTGTGGTGTGATCACGCCGTTTAATAAGGCTGACATCGCCATGTACGGTTTTACCGTTGAGGCGGGAGGATATAACCCTTGGGTGACACGGTTAATTAATGGCAGGTCTTTATCCTGCAACAGCGTGTTGTAATCCTGGTAGCTGATGCCTTTTACAAACGGGTTTGGATCGTAGCTGGGGTTTGAGACCATTGCCAGCACGGAACCATCATGGGGATCTTCCACCAGCACCGCGGCGCGTTGTCCCACCAGCAGGCTTTCAATGTATTCCTGTAAGTGTAAATCCAGCGTCAGATGGATATCTTTTCCGGCGACAGGGGGGACGTCTTTAATCAAACGTACAATACGCCCGTGATTATCAACTTCCACTTCCTGATAACCCGTTTTGCCGTGCAGGTCATTCTCGTAGTAGTGCTCAATGCCCTGCTTACCGATGTTGTGGTCGGCGGCGTAGTTCTCTGCCAGCCCTTTTTTATCCAGTGCTTTCAGATCGCTATCGTTGATTTTTGATACGTAGCCAAGTACATGTGCCAGCTCCGCCCCATAAGGATACTGGCGATCTTCGTAGCTATTGATGGTCACGCCGCTGAAATGGAACTGGTTCACAGAGAAACGGGCAATTTCTACATCGGTCAGCGCATTTTTAAGTACTACCGGGCGATAGCGACTGCTGGCCTTCAGTTCATGGCGAAACTGGTCAATATCATCTGGCGTGAGGTCAACAATCGGCGTGAGTTGCTTCAGCAGGGCGTCCATATCGCTGATTTTATATGGCGTAACAGAAATGTCGTACCAGGTGACATTTCGTACCAGCGGGATACCGTTACGATCATAAATGATACCGCGTGTTGGGGCGACGGGCAGCATTTTGATGTCGTTTGCATCCGAACGGGTGGTGTAATACTGGTGTTGACGGATTTGTAAGTTATAGAGGTTATAAATCAGGATGCCAAAACAGATGACGACCAGGCCAAAGGCCACCATTACACGCCGCTGGAAAAGTTTTTCTTCCGCCTCAAAATCTCTGAATGTCATTGACCCGTACCCGATTAATTCGCCGCCTCATGATACGGAGGCGTAAACGGGATGACAGGCAAAAAATGTACCATCCCTCAACGGAAATGTGTCATTCCTTGTGAGTTGTTACAAATTGATGCTATCAGTAGGCCGGATAAGGCGTTTACGCCGCCATCCGGCAAGGTATGGCTGACCGCCTGATGATGCTTTACTTATCACGCCTGTGAGGGCCGGTAAGATCATAATAAAAAAGCCCGCGACATAGCGCGGGCTTTCACATCACTCGAGGTGATTACATGCGTTCTACGGTTTCGATACCCAGCGTATCCAGACCCAGTTTCAGCGTTTTCGCCGTCAGTTGTGCCAGTTTCAGACGGCTGTTACGAATTTCTTCATTTTCAGCGCTGAGGATCGGGCAGTGTTCGTAGAAGCCAGAGAACAGGCCGGCAACGTCGTACAAATAAGCGCACATTACGTGCGGCGTACCTTCACGTGCGACAACGGTCAGTGTCTCTTCGAACTGCAGCAGGCGGGCGGCCAACTGAGCTTCGCGATCTTCACTGATAATAACCTGTGCGCTGGCCAGCGCGTTTTCGTCGATATCCGCTTTACGGAACACGGAAAGTACGCGCGTGTAGGCATACTGCATATACGGTGCTGTATTGCCTTCGAAGGCCAGCATGTTGTCCCAGTCGAAGATATAGTCGGTGGTACGGTTTTTCGACAGATCCGCATATTTCACCGCACCGATACCGACGGCATTCGCCAGTTTTTCCAGCTCATCAGCGGGCATATCCGGGTTCTTCTCGGCCACCAGACGACGCGCACGTTCCAGCGCTTCATCCAGCAGGTCGGCCAGTTTTACAGTACCGCCAGCGCGAGTTTTGAACGGCTTACCGTCTTTACCCAGCATCATGCCGAACATATGGTGTTCCAGCGGTACGGAGTCCGGCACATAACCGGCTTTACGCACGATAGTCCATGCCTGCATTAAATGCTGATGCTGACGGGAGTCAATGTAATAGAGGACGCGGTCGGCATGCAGCGTTTCGTAACGATACTTCGCACAGGCGATATCGGTCGTGGTGTAGAGATAGCCGCCATCTTTCTTCTGAATGATGACGCCCATTGGTTCACCTTCCTTGTTTTTATACTCATCAAGGAATACAACGGTAGCGCCTTCGCTCTCAACGGCCAGACCTTTGGCTTTCAGATCAGCAACAATGCCCGGTAGCATCGGGTTGTACAGGCTTTCGCCCATCACGTCGTCACGGGTCAGGGTGACGTTCAGACGGTCATAGGTTAACTGGTTCTGCGACATAGTGATGTCGACGAGCTTGCGCCACATCTCGCGGAAATATTCATCCCCGCCCTGCAGTTTCACTACATAGCTACGAGCACGCTCGGCGAAGGCTTCATCTTCGTCGTAGTGTTTTTTCGCATCGCGGTAGAAACCTTCCAGGTCTGCCAGCGCCATTTCTCCGGCATTTTCCTGCTGCTGTTTTTCCAGCCATGCGATCAGCATGCCGAACTGAGTGCCCCAGTCGCCGACGTGGTTGGCGCGGATCACCTTATGGCCGAGAAACTCCAGCGTACGCACCGCGGCGTCACCGATGATGGTGGAACGCAGGTGGCCAACGTGCATCTCTTTCGCCACGTTAGGTGCGGAGTAGTCAACAACAACAGTTTGTTTTGCCGGTTGAGTGACGCCCAGACGATCGGAGGTCAGCGCCTGCTGAACATGCTGCGCGAGGAATGCCGGATCGAGAAAAATGTTGATAAAGCCAGGGCCTGCAATTTCAACTTTGCTGGCAATCCCGCTGAGATCCAGATGAGTCAGCACCTGCTCTGCCAGTTGTCGCGGCGCCATACCCAGTTTTTTAGCAACTGCCATCATGCCGTTGGCCTGATAGTCGCCGAACTGTACTTTTGCTGACTGACGAACCTGCGGTTCGCAATCTGCAGGTGCACCTGCAGCAATCATGGCCTGACTAACTTTTTCTGAGAGAAGAGCCTGAATATTCACCGGAATACCTTACATTTATGAAGCGGGATAAAATTCACCGCACCAGTTTAAGAATTTAGGGCGGGAGTATACTGCAAATGCCCGTTGCCGTCAGCACTCGTCGGCATTGCGAGTACCGCCGACTGCCTGAAACGCAAACACGGTAACCCGGTGGGATTCATCATCCCATGCCCGACAAAATCAGCAGTTGGATGGGGCTGCGCAACAGAGTAAATTAGCGGCTTTGAACATGGATATGGGCTTTTACTATGGCGAACTGGCAAACAGTTGAAGAACTGCATGATATTTCCGCAGATTTACCGCATTTCATTCAGGCATTAACGGAACTTTCCACCCGCCTGGGCCTGGATATTTCATCGCTGGACGCCGATCATATCTCTTTGCGCTGTCATCAAAATACCACCGCAGAACGCTGGCGTCGGGGGTTTGAACAGTGTGGTACGCTGCTATCGGAAAATATCATTAATGGCAGACCGATTTGCCTGTTCAAACTGGATGAGCCGGTTTGTGTCGCGCACTGGCAGTTTTCGGTGGTTGAGTTGCCATGGCCGGGTGAAAAACGTTACCCGCATGAGGGGTGGGAGCATATCGAAATCGTTCTGCCCGGTGCGCCAGAAACACTGAACGCGCGTGCGCTGGCGCTGCTTTCTGATGAAGGATTGAGTCAGCCGGGGATTTTCGTGAAAACCAGCTCGCCAAAAGGAGAGCGTGAGCGTTTACCGAATCCGACACTGGCGGTGAGTGATGGCAGCGTCACCCTCAAATTTCATCCGTGGTCAATTGAAGCGATTGTCGCAAGCGAGCAACAGGAGTGAGTGATGGCATTACTGGAAATCTGCTGTTACAGCATGGAGTGCGCACGCACCGCGCAGCTTCAGGGTGCTGACCGTATTGAACTGTGCTCGGCGCCCAAAGAAGGAGGATTAACGCCGTCGCTGGGGGTGTTGCGCTCAGTACGCCAGCATGTCTCTATTCCTGTTAATCCCATTATCCGCCCGCGTGGGGGTGATTTTTGTTACACCGACGGTGAATTTGCCGCGATGCTTGATGATATCGCGATGGTCAGAGATTTAGGTTTTTCAGGGCTGGTGACCGGCGTTCTCGATGTGGACGGAAATGTCGATATGCCACGCATGGAAAAAATAATGGTTGCTGCGGGCCCGCTAAATGTGACGTTTCATCGGGCCTTCGATATGTGCGCCAACCCATTAAATGCGCTGAATAAATTGTCCGATTTGGGTGTCGCCAGAGTGCTGACTTCCGGGCAAAAATCAGATGCAGCGCAAGGTTTAACAAAAATAATGGAACTTATTGCGCAGGTGGATGCTCCAATCATTATGGCCGGAGCGGGGGTTCGCGCCGCGAATTTATCCCTGTTCCTCAACGCTGGAGTGCAGGAAGTCCACAGTTCTGCCGGAGTATGGCTGGCTTCACCCATGCGGTATCGCAATTCGGGGTTGTCGATGTCTTCGGATACGCAGGCGGATGAATATTCCCGCTATGCGGTAGACGGGGCGGCGGTTGCTGAAATGAAGGCAATCATTGCGCACCACCAGGCCAGCTGATTTTTACCGTTGCATCATGTCGCCCAATATGATGCTTGCTCGTACCAGGCCCCTGCCAATTCAACAGGGGCCTTTTTTTCTCCTTCTTATGCCTGATGGCGACGATGCCTTATCAGGCCTACGATATTTGTAGGCCCGGTAAGCGTAGCGCCACCGGGCAATCCATCATGGCTTACGTGCAATTAACACGGCACGTAATGGTGCAGGGTAACCTTCCAGTGTTTTACTGCTGTCATTCGGGTCGAGGAAATCGGCCAGTGACTCGGTTATCATCCATTTGGTGCGACGCTGCTCTTCTGTGGTAGTGACACAGACGTCGGCGATACGGACATCCACAAACCCACATTTTTCCAGCCAGTTTTTCAGCGCCAGCGCGGATGGAATAAAGTAGACGTTACGCATTTGCGCGTAGCGGTCACCTGGTACCAGAACGGTATTCTCATCACCTTCGACCACCAGTGTTTCCAGCACCAGCTCTCCGTCTTTTACCAGTTGATCTTTCAACTGCCAGAGATGTTCCAGCGGTGAGCGACGGTGATAAAGCACGCCCATAGAGAATACGGTATCAAACGCGTTCAGTGCCGGAAGCTGTTCGATACCCAGCGGCAGCAGGTGAGCGCGCTGATCGTTACCCAGCAATTTACGTACTGCTTCAAACTGACACAGGAACAACTGCGTAGGATCGATACCGACAGCCAGATGAGCACCCGCGCCAATCATGCGCCACATGTGATAGCCACTACCGCAGCCCACGTCGAGAATGGTTCGCCCGGTCAGATCGGATAAATGCGGCAGAACGCGATCCCACTTCCAGTCGGAACGCCATTCGGTATCAATATTGACGCCGTACAGCGAATATGGGCCTTTGCGCCACGGCATGAGATGTCGCATCAGCGTATCAATCCGTTTGATCTGCCCTTCGCTGAGCGGCTCTTCGCTTTCGGCAGTCACGCTATGCAGTAAATCCAGTCGATGCGGCGTCAGTTCCGGCAGAAACTCCACGGCATTCGACCACTGCTTAAACAACCCATGTTGATCGCGCTGCCAGGCGGCGATTTGCGCCGGGAGCGTTTCCAGCCAATGGGAAAGATGGTTTTTGGCAATCAGCTGATAAAAGTTACCAAAGTCTGTCATGCAGGAACCTCAGATTTCAACGCTACCAGTGACCCAAAGTTGAAGCACTGGAACCACAGTTCGCTGTGCTCAAAACCTGCCTGATGCAGACGTGCTTTGTGCGTTTCAACGGAGTCAGTTAGCATCACATTTTCCAGCATGCTGCGCTTCTGGCTGATTTCCAGCTCGCTGTAGCCATTGGCGCGTTTGAAGTCGTGGTGCATATTGAACAGCAGTTCGCCAACTTTGGCATCTTCGAAGCTGAACTTCTCTGACAGCACCAGCGCACCGCCGGGGTTCAACCCCTGATAAATCTTATCCAACAATGCCTGGCGCTCAGGTGGTTCAAGGAATTGCAGGGTAAAATTCAGCACCACCATCGAGGCATTTTCGATAGTGATGTTGCGAATATCGCCTTCGACCACGTCAACAGGCGTGGGGGCTTTATAGGCATCGATATGACGACGACAGCGTTCAACCATCGCCGGCGAGTTATCAACGGCGATAATTTTGCAATTCTCATGATGGATATTGCGACGCACCGAGAGCGTCGCTGCGCCCAAAGAGCAGCCCAGATCGTAGACCTGCGTGTTGGGTTGCACGAAACGTTCGGCCAGCATGCCAATCATGGAGATGATATTGGAATAGCCGGGAACGGAACGCTGGATCATATCCGGGAAGACTTCAGCTACCCGTTCATCAAAGGTCCAGTCACCCAGACTGGCGATAGGCGCAGAAAAAAGCGTGTCGCGGTGAGACATAACGTAAAAATCCGGGAAAAATAAAGTGGCGTATTGTGCGCTAATGCAGGGAGAAAACCAACTCCCAGGGCATATACCAAAGATTCGCCAGCACCATTAGCAACAGTGAACACCAGGTGGCGCTCATGCCGGAACGACGCCAGCGGAAAAGACGGTGATGGAATCCGTAATAATGCATCAGTCGTCCGGCTATCAACATCAGCCCGCAAATATGCACCATCCACGTTTCAGCGCCGTTCATTTCCATAAAAAGCAGCAGCACTAATGCAACGGGAATATATTCCACTGCATTGCCGTGAATGCGGATAGCGCTTTGCAGCTCACTAAAGCCACCATCACCATAGGCAACGCGATATTGCATGCGCAGGCGAACGACGTCAAAGGAGAACTTTATTAACAATAACGCACCCAGGACGGCATATAGCGCGCTTACCATACAAACTCCCTTTCCTCGTCATACTTCAAGTTGCATGCGCGGTGGCTGTACTCGCTCCCCCCAGTCACTTACTTATGTAAGCTCCAGGGGATTCTCTCCCTTGCCATCTTCCTGCAACTCGAATTATTTAGAGTACGGTTGGGTTGATGGCATTGACTATGATAGGTGGCATTTTCAGAAAAGAGAAGATTGCTGTGGAATCGAGGGTGCTGATCCGATCTCTGGCAGGGCACTACGTAAATCTGCCCATAGCGTGTCTACAAGCTGTGGAGCCTGTGCGATATCCGGCGTATGCAAAAACAGATATGGCGTGGAGGTCTGTTGCCAGAGTGACAACTTTGCCAGCCAGGCGGCAAAGAACTGCCGATTCTGTGCCATGTTATCACTACCGATAAAACGGACCATCGGGTGGTTTGCCGTGACTACCGCATGGACCGGGACCTTCGGTTTCTTACGTTGAGCATCGCGTATCGCTTCCGTGTGTGGGATCGCGGCATGGACCGGACGACTGTCTAAAATGACCCGATTAACCCCGCGTTCATGCAACCCCCGATTGAGCTGAATCTCTGATTCACCCTTCGCAAAGAAATCCGGATGACGAACTTCGACACCGTAGGTAAACGTTTTAGGGAGGGCATCGAGGAATTGCCACAGGGCAGGGAGGTCACGTGGGCCGAACGTGGCAGGTAGCTGCAACCAGTATTGTCCGATACGGGTATCCAGCGGTGACATACGCGTAAAAAATGCCTGCACTAAATCATCGCAATTCCGCAGTGCAGCCTGATGTGAGATGGTGGCCGGGAATTTGAAACAGAAGCGAAAATCGTCGCTGGTTTGTGCAAACCAGCGGTCAACAATCTCGGCTTTCGGCAAGGCGTACAGCGTGGTATTACCCTCCACGCAGTTAAAGTGGTGGGCATACTCTTCAAGGCTGGTGATCCCCAGACGCATCCATTTCGGGTGTGACCACTGGGGTAAGCCGATATAGATCATAACGCTTGTAGGATCTCGTCAACGCGACGTACACGGGCAATGCGTGGGAAAATATGCGTCATGCTGCCCTGATGCTGGTCGGCGCTGGCGGCACTGCAGGCGTCTTCGGCAACGATCAGGCTAAAACCCAGCTCCCAGGCGTTACGCGCAGTGGATTCGACGCCGATATTGGTGGAGATCCCGCAAAGGACGATGGTGTCGATACCACGACGGCGCAGCTGTAGTTCCAGGTCAGTACCGTAGAATGCTCCCCACTGGCGCTTGGTAACCTCCAGGTCTGTTGCACATTTTCCCAGCGCTTGCGGGTATTCCCACCAGTTGTCGGGTAATGCTTTGGCTGGCGCGGGGGCATCAACCGGTTGTTTTAGCGCTTCGGCATAATCCGCAGACCAGCCGACACGAACCATCACCACCGGTGAACCGTGGGTACGGAATTTTTCCGCCAGTTGTGCTGCGCGAGCGACGACGTCGTTTGCCGAATGAGGCCCACCCGCGAAAGGCAAGATCCCTTCCTGTAGATCGATGACGACAAGTGCGGTTGTTTTTGCGTTCAGTTCCAGCATGGTGACTCCAGTAAAAAAGATTTCCGTTACACCTTAATCGCGAATCTGTGTGAAAGGGGCGACAATTTTTGTTATTTTTTGTGAGATTACGCAATACCCGCTTAGGAAACACGCGTACAGTCAGTACCGGACTGAGAGTCTACCCCAGTAGGCTCTTATCGTGCGGCAGAATTTCCAGTATAATAGCCGCCTTTTTTCATTCAGTTGTGACATTCAGCTAAAGCTGCGACTTCGTCATCTGCCGGGCAGGTGACAATCCGCCTGCGGCAAAGTTAAGGGATATCTCATGCGTACAGAATATTGCGGACAGCTACGTCTGTCCCACGAGGGGCAGCAGGTGACTCTGTGTGGTTGGGTCAACCGTCGTCGTGATCTTGGTAGCCTGATCTTTATCGATATGCGCGACCGCGAAGGTATCGTGCAGGTATTTTTCGATCCGGACCGTGCGGACGCGTTAAAGCTGGCCTCCGAACTGCGTAATGAGTTCTGCATTCAGGTAACGGGCACCGTGCGTGCGCGTGACGCGAAAAACGTCAACGCCGATATGGCGACGGGCGAAATTGAAGTGCTGGCATCCGATCTGGTCATTATCAACCGTTCAGATTCACTGCCGCTCGACTCTAACCACGTAAATACTGAAGAAGCTCGTCTGAAGTATCGCTATCTCGATCTGCGTCGCCCTGAAATGGCGCAGCGTCTGAAAACGCGTGCCAAAATTACCAGCCTGGTGCGTCGTTTCATGGACGACCATGGCTTCCTCGACATCGAAACGCCGATGCTGACCAAAGCGACGCCAGAAGGCGCGCGTGACTACCTGGTACCGTCTCGCGTACATAAAGGTAAATTCTACGCACTGCCACAGTCTCCTCAGTTGTTCAAACAACTGCTGATGATGTCTGGCTTCGACCGTTACTACCAGATCGTAAAATGCTTCCGTGATGAAGATTTACGTGCTGACCGCCAGCCTGAATTTACTCAGATCGATGTTGAGACCTCCTTCATGACCGCACCGCAGGTGCGTGAAGTGATGGAAGCGCTGGTGCGTAATCTGTGGCAGGAAGTAAAAGGTGTGGACCTGGGCGATTTCCCGATCATGACCTTTGCTGAAGCAGAGCGTCGTTACGGTTCCGATAAGCCGGATCTGCGTAACCCGATGGAGCTGGTGGACGTTGCTGATCTGCTGAAATCTGTTGAATTCGCCGTGTTCTCTGGTCCGGCTAACGATCCGAAAGGGCGTGTAGCGGCTCTGCGCGTACCTGGCGGCGCCGCACTTAGCCGTAAGCAGATCGACGATTACGGTAACTTCATTAAGATCTACGGTGCGAAAGGTTTGGCATACATTAAAGTCACCGAGCGTGCAAAAGGTCTGGAAGGGATAACCAGCCCGGTGGCCAAGTTCCTGAATGCTGAAATCATTGAAGCTATTCTGGAACGTACTGGCGCACAAGACGGCGATATGATCTTCTTCGGTGCCGACAACAAGAAAGTGGTTGCCGACGCGATGGGGGCTCTGCGCCTGAAACTGGGTAAAGATCTGAACCTGACCGACGAATCCAAATGGGCGCCGTTGTGGGTTATCGACTTCCCAATGTTTGAAGACGATGGTGAAGGCGGTCTGACCGCGATGCACCATCCGTTCACCTCACCGAAAGACATGACGGCGGCTGAGCTGAAAGCTGCGCCGGAAGATGCGGTTGCCAATGCGTACGATATGGTTATCAACGGCTACGAAGTAGGCGGTGGTTCTGTACGTATCCATAACGGTGATATGCAGCAGACCGTATTCGGTATTCTGGGTATCAACGAACAAGAGCAGCGTGAGAAATTTGGCTTCCTGCTGGATGCATTAAAATACGGTACACCGCCGCACGCGGGCCTGGCGTTTGGTCTGGATCGTCTGACCATGCTGTTGACCGGTACTGATAACATCCGTGACGTTATTGCTTTCCCGAAAACGACAGCTGCCGCATGTCTGATGACCGAAGCGCCTAGCTTTGCCAACGAAGCTGCGCTGGCGGAACTGAGCATTCAGGTTGTTAAGAAGGCCGAGAATAACTGATATGGCATATAAACAGCCTGTCTCGGTGTTAGTCGTGATTTATGCAAAGGACACCGGGAGAGTGCTGATGTTACAGCGACGCGACGATCCTGATTTTTGGCAGTCGGTCACCGGCAGCCTTGAAGAAGGTGAAACCGCGTCGCAAGCCGCCCTGCGCGAAGTAAAGGAAGAGGTCGCCATTGATGTTGCGCGTGAGCAACTGACCTTAATTGACTGCCAGCGCACGGTGGAGTTTGAGATTTTTAGTCATTTACGTCATCGCTATGCGCCAGGAATTGTACGTAATACGGAGTCCTGGTTTTGCCTGGCTCTGCCCACTGAACGAAAGATCGTGTTCACCGAACATTTGACCTACCGTTGGGTTAATGCGCACGAGGCTGCACAGTTAACCAAGTCGTGGAGTAACCGGCAGGCGATTGAAGAGTTTGTAATTAACGTCGCCTGAGAAGGCGCGCTTTTTGGAGAGATTATTTATGGCAGGTCATAGTAAATGGGCCAACACCAGACATCGTAAAGCAGCGCAGGATGCTAAGCGCGGTAAGATCTTCACCAAAATCATTCGTGAGCTGGTAACGGCGGCTAAATTGGGTGGTGGCGATCCAGATGCTAACCCGCGTCTGCGTGCAGCGGTTGATAAAGCGCTGGCAAACAACATGACCCGTGACACCCTGAACCGTGCAATCGCGCGCGGCGTGGGCGGTGATGAAGATTCCAACATGGAAACCATCATCTATGAAGGTTACGGTCCTGGTGGTACAGCCGTGATGATTGAATGTCTGTCTGACAACCGTAACCGTACCGTTGCGGAAGTGCGCCACGCATTCACTAAAACAGGCGGCAACCTCGGTACTGACGGTTCCGTTGCATACCTGTTCAGCAAGAAAGGCGTGATCTCCTTTGAGCAAGGCGACGAAGACGCCATCATGGAAGCGGCACTGGAAGCCGGTGCTGAAGATGTTGTAACCTTCGACGACGGCGCGATTGACGTTTACACCGCGTGGGAAGAGATGGGGAAAGTTCGTGATGCGCTGGAAGCGGCAGGTCTGAAAGCGGACGCGGCTGAAGTTTCTATGATCCCATCCACCAAAGCGGATATGGATGCAGAAACAGCGCCGAAACTGATGCGTCTGATCGATATGCTGGAAGATTGCGATGACGTGCAGGAAGTTTACCACAACGGCGAAATCTCCGATGAGGTTGCAGCTACGTTAGAATGATGTGGTTAAGCCATAAAATAACAGGAGATGCGTGATGTCTATTATTCTCGGCATTGATCCGGGGTCGCGCATTACCGGTTATGGCGTAATCCGTCAGGTCGGCAGACAGTTGACCTACCTCGGCAGTGGTTGTATTCGCACCAAAGTTGACGATCTCCCGTCACGCCTGAAATTGATATACGCGGGTGTGACGGAAATCATCACCCAGTTCCAGCCGGATTATTTTGCCATCGAGCAGGTCTTTATGGCGAAAAACGCCGATTCGGCGCTGAAACTGGGACAGGCGCGCGGCGTAGCGATTGTTGCTGCGACCAATCAGGATCTTCCGGTGTTTGAGTATGCTGCCCGACAGGTTAAACAGACCGTCGTCGGTATCGGCAGCGCGGAAAAAAGCCAGGTACAGCACATGGTGCGTACGCTTCTCAAACTCCCGGCTAACCCTCAGGCGGATGCTGCGGATGCGCTGGCGATTGCCATTACTCACTGCCATGTCAGCCAGAACGCCATGCAAATGAGTGAGTCGAGGTTAAATTTAGCGCGCGGCAGGTTACGTTAGTGACAAATGAGGCTGGATATCTATCCAGCCTTTTTTTATGATAGCGCATTACCTTTTAGCCCTTAACGCAGGAGCGTCATGTGATAGGCAGACTCAGAGGCATCATTCTTGAAAAACAACCCCCACTGGTCCTTCTGGAAACGGGCGGGGTAGGCTATGAAGTGCATATGCCGATGACCTGTTTCTACGAGCTGCCGGAAGCCGGGCAGGAAGCGATCATCTTCACGCATTTTGTGGTGCGCGAAGACGCACAACTGCTGTATGGCTTTAACAATAAGCAAGAACGCACGCTGTTTAAAGAGCTAATTAAAACCAACGGCGTGGGGCCGAAGCTGGCGCTGGCGATCCTCTCCGGCATGTCTGCGCAGCAGTTCGTGAATGCTGTTGAGCGCGAAGAGCTTGGTGCGTTAGTGAAATTACCGGGTATCGGTAAGAAAACGGCGGAGCGTTTGATTGTCGAAATGAAAGACCGCTTTAAAGGACTGCATGGCGATCTCTTTACACCGGCTGCCGATCTGGTGCTGACATCACCTGCCGGTCCGGTAAGTGATGACGCCGAGCAGGAAGCGGTTGCTGCGCTGGTAGCGTTAGGCTATAAACCACAAGAAGCCAGCCGCATGGTAAGCAAAATTGCTCGCCCTGATGCCAGCAGTGAAACCCTGATTCGCGAAGCCCTTCGCGCGGCATTGTGAGGTAAAGGATGATTGAAGCAGATCGCCTGATTTCGGCTGCCAGCACTACTCCTGAAGACCTGGTGGATCGTGCGATCCGCCCCAGGTTGCTGGAAGAGTATATCGGCCAGCCTCAGGTACGTTCGCAGATGGAAATTTTTATCCAGGCGGCGAAGCTGCGCGGTGATGCCCTCGATCACCTGCTGATTTTTGGACCTCCGGGTCTGGGTAAAACCACGCTTGCCAATATTGTTGCCAATGAAATGGGCGTCAATCTGCGCACTACGTCCGGCCCGGTACTGGAAAAAGCAGGCGATCTGGCGGCTATGCTCACCAACCTTGAACCCCATGATGTGCTGTTTATTGATGAAATCCATCGCTTGTCACCGGTAGTGGAAGAGGTGTTGTATCCGGCAATGGAAGACTATCAGCTGGATATCATGATTGGCGAAGGCCCGGCAGCACGTTCAATTAAAATCGATCTGCCGCCGTTTACCCTGATTGGTGCCACAACGCGTGCGGGTTCGTTAACGTCTCCACTGCGTGATCGCTTTGGCATTGTGCAGCGCCTGGAGTTCTATCAGGTCGCTGATCTTCAGCACATTGTTGGACGCAGTGCCCGCTTTATGGGGCTGGAGATGAGTGACGAAGGGGCGCTTGAAGTAGCGCGCCGGGCACGCGGTACGCCGCGTATTGCCAACCGTTTACTGCGTCGTGTGCGTGATTTCGCCGAAGTGAAGCATGACGGCACCATCTCGGCGGATATCGCGGCCCAGGCACTGGATATGCTCAATGTCGATGCTGAAGGCTTCGATTATATGGACCGCAAGCTGTTGCTGGCGGTGATCGATAAATTCTTTGGTGGTCCGGTCGGGTTGGATAACCTGGCGGCGGCAATCGGCGAAGAACGTGAAACCATTGAGGACGTGCTGGAACCGTATTTGATTCAGCAAGGCTTTCTACAACGTACCCCACGTGGGCGCATGGCAACGGTGCGGGCATGGAACCACTTTGGCATTACACCGCCGGAAATGCCTTAAGCCCCAATAATGCCTGATGGTGCTACGCTAATCAGGCCTGGCGATTTTGTAGGCCCGGTAAGCGCAGCGCCACCGGGCAACACATGCTCAGCTCGCTTGCTTCTTCATCATACTAAAGATAAACAGCAGCGCAGCGCAAAGCACCACGGATGGCCCCGCCGGTGTGTCATAAAACGCTGAGAAGGTCAGCCCGCCTGTAACCGCTATCATCCCTACACCTACGGCAACGCCCGCCATCTGTTCGGGTGTACGGGCGAAACGACGTGCGGTAGCCGCAGGAATGATCAGCAGTGATGTGATAATCAGTGCCCCGACGAATTTCATCGCCACACCAATAGTGAGTGCTGTGACCAGCATCAGCAATAGCTTGACACGTTGCAGCTTCACGCCATCAACAAAGGCCAGATCCGGGCTGATAGTCATCGACAGCAGGTTACGCCACTGCCAGAACAGAATAGCCAGTACAACCACGACACCAATGGCAATGGCCACCAGATCTTCTGGGGTGACGGCGAGCAGATCGCCAAACAGATAGGCCATCAGATCCACACGAATGTTCGACATCAGGCTGACAACCACCAGGCCTAATGACAGCGCGCTGTGCGCCATAATACCGAGCAGGGTATCAATCGCGAGGTGCGGGCGCTTCTCCAGCCATACCAGGCCTGCGGCCAGCAACAGGGTGACGACGATAACAGCATAAAAGGGGTTTACATCCAGCAGCAGACCAAACGCAACGCCCAGCAGTGATGCGTGCGCCAGCGTATCGCCAAAATAAGACATCCGACGCCAGACCACAAACGAGCCAAGCGGGCCAGCAGCGCAGGCCAGCATGATCCCGGCTAACCAGCCGGGTAATAATAATTCAATCATGAGTGACCATTTCCCCGGCGTAAAACAATGCGACCCTGTAAATCGTGGCGATGATTATGGTTGTGACGGTAAATTCCGAGTTGTTCAGCGCCGCGTTGCCCGAACATAGAAATGAATTCGGGGTGCATTGAAACCACCTCTGGTGTGCCGGAGCAGCAAATGTGGTGGTTCAGACACAGGACTTCGTCGGTTTTTGCCATGACCAGATGCAGGTCATGGGAGACCATCAGCACGGCGCAATCCAGTTCATGTCGCAACTGATCGATAAGATCGTACAGTGCAACCTGACCATTCACATCCACTCCCTGCGTCGGCTCATCGAGCACCAGGAGCTGTGGTTTATTAAGCAAAGCACGGGCCAGCAAGACACGCTGCGTTTCCCCGCCGGACAGTTTTTGCATCGGAGCATCCATCAGATGCCCGGCCTGAACACGCTTTAGCGCAGGGAGAATGTCGGCTTTCTTTGTGCCAGGACGTAAGCGCAAAAAGCGGCTCACCGTCAGCGGAAGTGTTGTATCGAGGTAGAGTTTTTGCGGTACATAGCCAATTCGCAAATGCCCGTTGCGCTTGATAACCCCTTCATCAGCCGCTACCAGCCCCAATACAACGCGCACCAGCGTAGACTTTCCGGCCCCATTCGGGCCAAGAAGCGTTAAAATTTTGCCGGGTCGAAGTTCAAGCGATACGTCAGAAAGGACGCGGCGTTGACCATAAGAGACCGAGACATTTTCCAGTGAAACCAAAGTCGTCATATCAATTTTAGTCTTGCAGAAGTTATAGAATGTTATAATATCACATTTCTCACATTCGTTACGATGATTGGTCGCATTATGTTACATAAAAATACGCTTCTTTTCGCAGCATTATCCGCTGCTCTTTGGGGTAGTGCAACTCAGGCAGCAAATGCCGCTGTAGTGGCGTCACTTAAGCCGTTGGGCTTTATTGCTTCAGCGATTGCTGATGGGGTTACAGACACCCAGGTTCTGCTGCCTGACGGGGCTTCCGAACACGATTATTCGCTGCGCCCTTCAGATGTAAAACGCTTACAGAACGCGGACTTAGTAGTATGGATCGGTCCGGAAATGGAGGCGTTTATGGAAAAATCAGTCAAGAATATTCCTAACGCAAAACAGGTAACGATTGCGCAGCTCAATGACGTGAAACCGTTACTCATGAAAGGCGCTGACGATGATGATGACGATCATGGGCATAAGGACGCTCACGGCGAAAAAAGTGACGAGCATCACCATCATGGTGATTACAACATGCATCTTTGGCTTTCCCCAGAGATAGCGCGGGCCTCAGCGGTTGCAATCCATGATAAATTAGTGGAACTTATGCCGCAAAGTCGAGCCAAACTTGACGCCAACCTGAAGGATTTTGAGGCACAATTAGCCGCAACCGATAAGCAGGTAGGTAACGAGCTCGCACCGCTCAAGGGGAAAGGGTATTTTGTTTTTCATGACGCCTATGGCTACTACGAAAAACACTACGGGCTAACGCCGCTTGGTCACTTTACCGTGAACCCTGAGATTCAACCTGGTGCGCAGCGTTTACATGAAATAAGAACACAGTTGGTTGAGCAAAAAGCAACCTGCGTTTTTGCTGAGCCACAGTTCAGGCCAGCGGTCGTTGAAGCCGTAGCGAGAGGGACATCCGTTCGAATGGGAACGTTGGATCCCCTCGGAACGAATATCAAACTGGGTAAAACAAGCTATTCAGCGTTTCTGAACCAATTAGCCAACCAGTATGCGAGCTGCCTGAAAGGAGATTAATGAGGAAGTGAATACGTGCAACAGATAGCCCGCTCTGTCGCTCTGGCATTTAATAATTTGCCGCGACCCCATCGTGTTATGTTGGGGTCGCTTACTGTTCTGACATTGGCCGTCGCAGTCTGGCGGCCTTATGTATACCATCCCGACTCTGCACCCATCGTTAAAACCATTGAGCTGGAAAAAAGCGAGATCCGTTCACTGTTGCCAGAGGCCAGCGAACCTATCGATCAAGCCGCTCAGGAAGATGAAGCTATCCCTCAGGACGAACTCGATGACAAGACCTCTGGCGAAGCCGGGGTTCACGAGTATGTTGTTTCTACCGGCGATACGCTGAGCAGTATTCTGAACCAGTACGGCATTGATATGGGCGATATCAGCCAGCTTGCCGCATCTGATAAAGATTTACGTAACCTAAAAATTGGCCAGCAACTTTCCTGGACACTGTCTTCGGAAGGTGATTTGCAGCGCCTGACCTGGGAAGTCTCCCGCCGTGAAACCCGTACTTATGATCGTACGGCAACGGGTTTCAAAATGAGCAGCGAAATGCAGCAGGGTGACTGGGTCAACAGCCGAATCAACGGTACGGTGGGCGGTAGTTTTGTCGCCAGTGCAAGAGATGCCGGCCTGACCAGCTCTGAAATCAGCGCGGTGATTAAAGCGATGCAATGGCAGATGGACTTTCGCAAGCTGAAGAAAGGCGATGAGTTCTCCGTTTTGATGTCTCGCGAGATGCTGGACGGTAAACGCGAACAAAGCCAACTGCTGGGTGTTCGTTTGCGCTCTGAAGGCAAAGATTATTACGCGATCCGTGCTGAAGACGGTAAATTCTATGACCGTAGCGGGACCGGGCTTGCTAAAGGGTTTATGCGTTTCCCTACGGCGAAGCAATTCCGTATTTCGTCAAACTTCAATCCACGTCGCCTGAATCCGGTAACCGGGCGTGTTGCACCGCACAAAGGTGTCGACTTTGCGATGCCGCAAGGTACGCCGGTGCTGTCAGTCGGTGATGGAGAAGTGGTAGTCGCGAAACGCAGTGGCGCGGCCGGATACTATGTTGCTGTTCGTCACGGTCGTACTTACACCACCCGTTACATGCACCTGCGTAAGCTGCTGGTTAAACCGGGGCAAAAAGTGAAACGAGGTGATCGTATTGCGCTGTCAGGTAACACTGGGCGTTCTACTGGCCCGCACCTGCACTACGAAGTATGGGTCAACCAGCAGGCTGTGAACCCGTTGACGGCAAAACTGCCGCGTACGGAAGGGCTGAGCGGCTCAGATCGTACCGAGTATCTGGCACAGGTGAAAGAGGTTCTGCCTCAGCTACGCTTCGATTAATAAATACACGGACAGAGCCGGTACGCTAAGCGTGCCGGCTTTTTTATTTTGTACGGGACACGGTGCGCCGCTACACTATCAGCAGATTTACTTTTTCGCGGCCCCCGATACTGGAAGAGCATGGAAACGAAAAAAAAGAGTATTGAGTATATCCCTGAGTTTCATAAATCATTCCGTCATCCGCGCTACTGGGGCGCCTGGCTTGGCGTAGCAGCGATCGCTGGGATTGCATTAACGCCAGCATCATTTCGCGATCCCATTCTGGCGAAACTGGGACGGCTTGCCGGACGGCTGGGGAAAAGTTCGCGTCGTAGAGCGCTTATCAATTTATCCCTCTGTTTTCCTGAGCGCAGCGAAGCCGAGCGTGAGGCCATCGTTGATGAGATGTTTGCGACTGCGCCTCAGGCGATGGTGATGATGGCAGAATTAGCCATGCGTGGCCCGGAGAAAATTCAGAACCGCGTTGACTGGCAGGGTCTGGAAATTATCGATGAGATGCGACGCAATGAGGAAAAGGTGATTTTTCTCGTCCCTCACGGCTGGGGTGTTGATATTCCGGCAATGCTGATGGCATCTCAAGGCCAGAAAATGGCAGCGATGTTCCATAACCAGGGCAATCCGGTATTTGACTATGTCTGGAATACGGTACGTCGACGTTTCGGCGGCCGTTTACATGCCCGTAACGACGGTATTAAACCTTTTATTCAGTCAGTTCGGCAGGGATACTGGGGATATTACTTACCGGATCAGGACCACGGCCCGGAGCACAGCGAGTTTGTGGATTTCTTCGCGACCTATAAAGCAACGTTACCGGCAATTGGTCGTCTGATGAAGGTTTGTCATGCGCGCGTAATACCGCTGTTCCCGGTGTACGATGGCAAAACGCATCGTCTGACGATTCAGGTACGCCCACCCATGGATGACATTCTGACGGCCGATGACCATACCATTGCCAGACGGATGAATGAAGAAGTGGAGATTTTTGTCACCCCGCATCTCGAACAATACACCTGGATTCTGAAACTGCTAAAGACCCGCAAACCCGGCGAAATCGAACCGTATAAACGCAAAGATCTTTATCCTAAGAAATAGAAAAAGCCTCTCGTTCGAGAGGCTTTTTTGTATCAGACGACCCGTCGCTGAATAGCGAGTAATATCAGGCAGTCAGCAGCGTCGTTATTCTACAGTCAGAATACGTGTGGTGTTGGTGGAACCGATGGTGCTCATGACATCACCCTGAGTCACAATCACCAGATCGCCTGACACCAGGTAACCTTTGTCGCGCAGCAGATTGACCGCTTCGTTGGCAGCCACTACACCGTCAGTTTCGCTGTCAAAGTGAACCGGCGTAACGCCACGGTACAGAGAGGTCAGATTCAGCGTACGCTCATGACGAGACATCGCGAAAATTGGCAGGCCAGAACTGATGCGGGATGTCATCAGCGCAGTACGGCCGGACTCGGTCATGGCGATGATAGCGGTAACGCCTTTCAGATGGTTCGCGGCATACATCGCTGACATAGCGATAGCTTCTTCTACATTATCAAACTGTACGTCAAGACGGTGTTTAGAAACGTTGATGCTCGGGATTTTCTCTGCACCCAGACAGACGCGAGCCATCGCTGCGACGGTTTCCGCCGGGTACTGGCCTGCGGCAGTTTCTGCAGACAGCATAACGGCATCAGTCCCATCCAGAACGGCGTTTGCCACGTCCATGACTTCCGCACGGGTCGGCATTGGGTTAGTGATCATCGACTCCATCATCTGCGTTGCGGTAATTACCGCACGGTTCAGTTGACGTGCGCGACGGATCAACGCTTTCTGAATACCGACCAGCTCCGGGTCACCGATTTCCACGCCCAGGTCACCACGCGCAACCATTACCACGTCAGAGGCAAGGATGATGTCATCCATCGCATTCTGGTCGCAGACGGCTTCAGCACGCTCTACCTTGGCAACGATTTTCGCATCGCAGCCTGCGTCGCGCGCCAGGCGGCGGGCATAATTCAGATCTTCGCCGCAGCGAGGGAAGGAGACCGCCAGATAGTCAACGCTGATTTGCGCTGCAGTAATGATGTCTGCTTTGTCTTTTTCCGTCAGCGCTTCAGCAGAAAGGCCACCGCCAAGTTTGTTGATGCCTTTATTGTTGGAGAGCGGGCCACCGACAGTGACTTCGGTGAAAACTTTCATACCCTGAACTTCCAGCACTTTGAGCTGTACGCGACCATCATCCAGCAGCAGGATATCGCCCGGCACGACGTCAGCAGGCAGACCTTTGTAATCGATGCCGACTTTTTCTTTGTCGCCTTCACCTTTACCGAGGTTGGCGTCTAACAGGAATTTGTCGCCAACATTGAGAAATACTTTGCCTTCTTTAAAGGTCGATACGCGGATTTTAGGTCCCTGCAGGTCACCCAAAATAGCTACATGACGTCCCAGTTTGGCGGCAATCTCACGGACTTTATCCGCCCGCATTTTGTGATCTTCTGGAGAGCCGTGTGAAAAGTTCATACGTACAACGTTCGCCCCAGCGGCGATAATTTTTTCAAGGTTGTTATCGCGGTCAGTTGCCGGGCCTAACGTGGTAACGATTTTGGTTCTGCGAAGCCTTCTGGACATGTAATACTCCGTTGACTGAAACAACTAGGTGTTGCGTGAACATTGATCCGGCCGTTCTCGAACATAAACGGTAAAATGAACGACCCGGATGATAAAAGGGTAGAACATTGTTATTGCTTTTAGCGGTCATCACTCTTGATGAGTAATTCTTTATCAAAACGCGATTCCTTGAGCGCTTCCTTGACACGCTTCAAGTTATCTCTAAATTTTGCCCCACGGCGCAAAGTAAATCCCGTAGCCAGCACATCTATCACGGTAAGTTGAGCAAGTCGAGAGACCATGGGCATATAAATGTCAGTATCTTCCGGTACATCGAGGGTAATTGCCAGCGTTGCTTCACGTGCCAGCGGAGTACCAGGAGATGTCAGGGCAATCACCATGGCATCGTTTTCTCTTGCCAGTTGTGCCAGTTCCACCAGACTTTTGGTTCTTCCGGTGTGTGAAATGAGCACAATGACATCATCATCACTACAATTCATACAGCTCATGCGTTGCAGAACGATGTCGTCGGAATAGATAACCGGAACGTTAAAACGGAAAAATTTATTCATGGCGTCATGCGCCACCGCAGCGGAGGAACCTAGCCCAAAAAAGGCTATTTTCTTCGCCTGAGTGAGCAAATCAACCGCACGATTTACCGCCACGTTATCCAGAGACTGACGAACATGGTCAAGGCTTGCCATTGCAGACTCGAAGATTTTCCCCGTGTAGGATTCAACGCTGTCATCCTCATCCACATTGCGATTAACATATGGGGTACCATTTGCCAGACTTTGCGCCAGATGCAGTTTAAAATCAGGAAAGCCACGCGTATCCATGCTGCGACAGAAACGGTTAACGGTCGGTTCGCTGACATTGGCTTCCAGCGCCAGCGCAGCAATGCTCGAATGGATTGCCTGGTCTGGTGAGGTAAGAATAACGTCAGCAACTTTACGTTCTGACTTGCTCAAATGTTCCAGTTTGAACTGGATTTTTTCCAGCATATTCATGATGTAGGTGGACTCATGGGTCATGGGCAAAAGCGATTTCAGCAATATGGGGAAATCGGGGCATAATTTTGTTATACACGGCATACTTCGAGCCGCAGGGGCGTTGGCTATGTTAACTCACCTGAATCACTTACTTGAGTAAGCTCATCGGGAGGGAATGAGGGACATCCTTCAGCAGGGAAAATTCGTTCCTGACGAGTTTGTCACACTCTTGCCGCTGTCCTGCAACGCGAATTATTTTGTGTATAGATACTACCCCTGGGAGCGAAGGAACGGGGCAAAATGGAGAGAATAGTTGTTGTTTTTTTTCATTACATGATCGAAGTCTGGTTTTCATACTTCTTCATGGGTACGAAAAAAAACGACTTTTTTATCCATTTTGAGCCTAACTGGCGTCTCTTTAGCCGCTGTTTTCGGTAACAGCACGGCTGGATAAGCGTTTACGGTTCACGGAATCACGTAAAAGCAGTACAGTGCATTGTAAGAAAATTACAACCAGTGTCTGGCAAAAGCACCAGGCACTCAATTGAGGAGAATGACATGGCGGTAACGCAAACAGCCCAGGCATGTGACCTGGTCATTTTCGGCGCGAAGGGCGACCTGGCGCGACGGAAATTGCTGCCTTCCCTGTATCAACTGGAAAAGGCCGGTCAGATTAACCCGGATACCCGTATCATTGGGGTAGGGCGTGCTGATTGGGACAAAGCTGCCTATACCAAGGTTGTACGCGAAGCGCTCGAAACTTTCATGAAAGAAAAAATTGATGAAAGTTTATGGGAAACCCTCAGCGGCCGTCTGGATTTTTGTAACCTGGACGTCAATGACACCGCCGCATTCAGCCGTCTGGGCGAGATGTTGGATCAAAAATCACGTACCACGATTAACTATTTCGCAATGCCGCCAAGCACCTTTGGCGCAATCTGCAAAGGTTTGGGTGAAGCAAAACTTAATGCTAAACCTGCGCGTGTCGTGATGGAAAAACCGCTGGGTACTTCGCTCACGACATCCCGTGAAATCAACGACCAGGTGGGTGAGTATTTCGAAGAATGCCAGGTTTACCGCATCGACCACTATCTTGGTAAAGAGACGGTTCTGAACCTGCTGGCGCTGCGTTTCGCTAACTCCTTGTTTGTAAATAACTGGGATAATCGCACTATCGACCACGTAGAAATTACGGTGGCGGAAGAAGTGGGTATTGAAGGACGCTGGGGCTATTTTGACCAGGCAGGTCAAATGCGGGATATGATCCAGAACCACCTGCTGCAGATCCTCTGCATGATCGCAATGTCTCCTCCGGCTGATCTGAGCGCCGACAGCATTCGCGATGAGAAAGTCAAGGTACTGAAATCGCTGCGTCGCATCGATCGCTCGAACGTGCGTGAAAAAACGGTTCGCGGTCAGTACACCACCGGTTTTGCCCAGGGTAAAAAGGTACCGGGTTACCTGGAAGAAGAGGGCGCGAATAAGAGCAGCAACACGGAAACGTTTGTGGCGATCCGCGTCGATATCGATAACTGGCGCTGGACGGGTGTACCGTTCTACCTGCGTACCGGTAAACGTTTACCAACCAAGTGCTCTGAAGTGGTGGTTTACTTCAAAACACCTGAGCTGAATCTGTTTAAAGAATCCTGGCAGGACCTGCCGCAGAACAAGCTGACTATTCGTTTGCAGCCTGATGAAGGGGTTGATATCCAGGTACTGAACAAAGTGCCGGGTCTGGACCACAAACATAATCTGCAAATCACTAAGCTGGATCTGAGCTACTCAGAAACCTTCAACCAAACGCACCTGGCCGACGCCTATGAGCGCCTGCTGTTGGAAACCATGCGCGGTATTCAGGCTCTGTTTGTGCGTCGCGATGAGGTCGAAGAAGCCTGGAAGTGGGTGGATTCAATTACCGAAGCCTGGGCGATGGATAACGAGTCGCCGAAGCCTTATCAGGCAGGAACCTGGGGACCGGTTGCGTCTGTGGCCATGATCACCCGTGACGGCCGTTCCTGGAACGAATTCGAGTAAAAGATCATCTAGCCATTAGGTGTTATTTTACCGGTAACATGATCTAACACAGATTGTAGAATAATTTTTGCACTTTTAAACCTCGCGTGGATTCACCCGCGAGGTTTTTTTTATTACACTGCCTGAAACGATTTTGCCCCTGAGCTACGGATAACAAGCGATTCAGCAATATTTAGTGATGCTGAGTAACACTGTTTACCCAACCGCTCTGACAGATAAATTTTAGGAGCCTCTATGAATCCGAATTTGTTACGCGTAACACAACATATCGTCGAACGTTCCCGGGACACGCGTTCCGCCTACCTCGCTCGAATCGAACAGGCTAAAACGACTACCGTATATCGTTCACAACTGGCATGCGGTAATCTGGCGCATGGTTTTGCCGCCTGTCAGCCGGAGGATAAAGCCTCGCTAAAAAGCATGTTGCGTAACAATATCGCGATCATTACCTCCTATAACGACATGCTTTCCGCGCACCAACCGTATGAACACTATCCGGCCATCATTCGTAAAGCACTACATGAAGCCAATGCAGTGGGCCAGGTTGCTGGTGGCGTACCTGCGATGTGCGACGGGGTGACCCAGGGTCAGGACGGCATGGAGCTTTCTCTGTTAAGTCGTGAAGTCATTGCGATGTCGGCGGCCGTGGGGCTCTCACACAATATGTTCGATGGTGCGCTGTTCCTTGGCGTATGTGACAAGATTGTCCCGGGCCTGGTCATGGCGGCGCTTTCCTTCGGTCATCTGCCTTCAATCTTCATCCCTTCAGGCCCGATGGCGAGTGGTCTGGCGAACAAAGAGAAAGTGCGTATTCGTCAGCTGTATGCCGAAGGCAAAGTAGATCGTATGGCACTGCTCGAATCCGAGGCTGCGTCTTATCATGCACCGGGTACCTGTACGTTTTACGGCACCGCTAACACCAACCAGATGGTCGTGGAGTTTATGGGCATGCAGTTGCCAGGCTCCTCTTTTGTGCACCCGGATGCACCACTGCGTGAAGCATTGACCGCAGCGGCGGCCCGTCAGGTAACACGTCTGACCGGGAACGGTAACGAGTGGATGCCGATCGGTAAAATGATCGATGAAAAAGTGGTAGTGAACGGTATTGTCGCACTGCTGGCGACCGGCGGTTCAACCAACCATACGATGCACCTTGTGGCTATGGCGCGTGCAGCCGGTATTCTGATTAACTGGGATGACTTCTCCGATCTGTCCGATATCGTGCCGCTGATGGCGCGTTTGTACCCGAATGGCCCAGCAGACATTAACCATTTCCAAGCAGCGGGTGGTGTGCCGGTGTTAATGCGAGAGCTGCTTAACGCGGGTCTGTTACATGAAGATGTGAATACCGTGGCCGGATTCGGTTTATCGCGTTATACCCTGGAGCCGTGGCTGAATAACGGTGAACTGGACTGGCGCGAAGGCGCGGAAAAATCGCTGGACAGCAATGTGATTGCTACCTTTAACCAGCCATTCTCCCATCATGGCGGCACTAAAGTACTGAGTGGCAATCTGGGGCGTGCAGTGATGAAAACCTCAGCTGTTCCAGTTGAAAATCAAGTGATTGAAGCGCCTGCCGTGGTCTTCGAAAGTCAACATGATGTGTTACCGGCATTTGATGCGGGTCTGCTTGACCGGGATTGTGTGGTTGTTGTGCGCCATCAGGGACCAAAAGCGAACGGAATGCCAGAATTACATAAACTCATGCCGCCACTTGGTGTATTATTGGACCGTTGTTTCAAAATTGCGTTAGTTACTGATGGACGACTTTCAGGTGCTTCAGGTAAAGTGCCTTCAGCAATCCATGTAACCCCAGAAGCCTACGATGGCGGGCTGCTGGCGAAAGTGCGTGATGGCGACATCATTCGTGTGAATGGACAGACAGGTGAATTGACGCTGCTGGTTGATGAAGAGGAACTTGCCTCTCGTCAGCCTCACATTCCTGACCTTAGCGCTTCGCGCGTGGGTACCGGGCGTGAAATGTTCAGCGCGTTGCGTGAAAAGCTGTCCGGTGCGGAGCAGGGCGCAACCTGTATCACTTTTTAAGACTTAATTTGTAATCAGGCGAGAGAAAACTCTGATGAAAAACTGGAAGACAAGTGCAGAAGCAATCCTGACCACTGGCCCGGTTGTACCGGTTATCGTGGTTAACAAACTGGAACACGCTGTGCCGATGGCAAAAGCGTTAGTTGCAGGGGGCGTGCGCGTTCTGGAAGTGACGTTACGTACCGCATGTGCGATGGATGCTATTCGTGCAATCGCGAAAGAAGTCCCGGATGCTATCGTCGGTGCGGGTACTGTGCTGAATCCACAGCAACTGGCTGAAGTTACTGCGGCTGGCGCTCAGTTTGCGATTAGCCCGGGTCTGACCGAGCCGCTGCTGAAAGCAGCAACCGAAGGGACGATTCCGCTGATCCCTGGTATCAGCACCGTTTCTGAACTGATGCTGGGTATGGATTACGGTTTGAAAGAGTTCAAATTCTTCCCGGCTGAAGCAAACGGCGGTACGAAAGCACTGCAGGCAATCGCGGGTCCATTCTCTCAGGTTCGTTTCTGCCCGACTGGCGGTATCTCCCCGGCGAACTACCGTGATTACCTGGCCCTGAAAAGCGTGCTGTGCATTGGCGGTTCCTGGCTGGTTCCGGCGGATGCGCTGGAAGCGGGTGATTACGATCGTATTACCAAACTGGCTCGCGAAGCGGTTGAAGGCGCGAAGCAGTAAGCTATCAATGTGTAAACCGAAGGCCCGATAATAGGCGTTAGCGCCGATATCGGGCTTTGCCGGATGGGGGGTTACTGCCTCATCCGGTCTACGGGTCCGGTTTTAACCTGCCACTTTTACCTGTGCAGCCGCGTTTTTCGCACGATCAACCGCTTCTTCAACACTTTCTGCCGTTGCCAGCACGACACCTAAACGACGCGTACCGTCGATCTCGGGTTTACCAAACAGACGTATCTGCAAACCCGCGCCAACGGCAGCATCCACATTATCAAAGGTAACGTTTTGGCTGCTTAGCTGCGGCAGGATCACCGCTGACGCTGACGGCCCATACTGACGGATTGCGCCAACGGGAAGACCAAGGAATGCACGCACGTGCAGGGCAAACTCGGACAGATCCTGAGAAATCAGCGTCACCATACCCGTGTCGTGCGGGCGAGGGGATACTTCGCTGAAAATGACTTCGTCACCGCAGACAAACAGCTCCACACCAAATAATCCGTGGCCGCCCAATGCCAGTACCACTTTCCGGGCAATCTCCTGCGCCCGCGCTAATGCCAGTTCGCTCATCTGCTGTGGCTGCCAGGATTCGCGATAATCGCCGTCTTCCTGGCGATGACCTACTGGTGCGCAAAAATGTACGCCGTCAATGGCGCTGACGGTAAGCAGTGTGATTTCAAAATCGAAATTCACCACGCCTTCGACGATGACACGCCCGGCGCCAGCCCGCCCACCCTGTTGGGCATAGTTCCAGGCTTCGGTTAGCTGTTCGGCGGAGCGGATAAAGCTCTGTCCTTTACCAGAAGAACTCATTACCGGTTTTACGATGCAGGGATAACCGATTTCCTCTACGGCCTCGCGAAAACGCATTTCACTGTCGGCGAAGCGAAAAGATGATGTTGGTAAAGATAACTCGTCGGCGGCGAGGCGACGGATGCCTTCCCGGTTCATGGTCAGTTGAGTCGCACGTGCACAAGGCACTACGTTCAGGCCTTCCTGCTCCAGTTTTACCAGCATATCTGTGGCGATGGCTTCGATTTCTGGCACGATAAAATGTGGTTTTTCATGCTCGACTACCTGGCGCAATGCATCGCCATCCAACATGTTGATGACGTAGGAACGATGAGAAACGTGCATCGCTGGTGCGTCGGGGTAACGATCCACGGCAATGACTTCCACACCCAGGCGTTGGCATTCAATCGCCACTTCTTTACCCAGTTCACCTGAACCTAATAACATCACACGCGTTGCTGCAGGACGCAGTGCTGTGCCTAATAACGTCATAAATTAATCCCCTGTTTCAACTAGGCGCAGTATATACGAAAACGTTTGCGTCTGTCTTTATTACCAGGTTGATTTCAGGGATGAAAAAGAATATGCTGTATATAAATACAGGTAATTTAAGAGGCTGCAAAAATGGCGGTTGAAGTTAAATACGTAGTCATTCGGGAAGGTGAGGAAAAAATGTCGTTTACCAGCAAAAAGGAAGCCGATGCGTATGACAAGATGCTCGATACAGCCGATCTGCTCGACACATGGCTGGAACAATCACCGGTAGCGCTGGAAGATGAGCAGCGTGAAGCGCTTTCTCTGTGGCTTGCTGAGCAAAAAGAGGTGCTAAGCGCCATCCTGAAAAACGGCAAGCTGCCTTCTCCGCAGGTGGTCGACAGCGACACATCTGCTGAGGATGATACCCAGGCGGCCTGAAGCGACTTGCGCTCCTGATATTTTGTACCATGCTTTTCCCTGAATCATTGTGCAATCTCTGACAGCCTTCACACCGCGGGTCTGCGGCCTGAAGGACGAAGGGGAGATAAGGAGAAAAGAATGTATAAAAAAAGAGCGCTGTTGAGCCTGCTGTTATTATCTGCCAGCGTATCAGTATTTGCGGCGAATACGGAAAGTAAGTCAGTTAAGTTTCCAAACTGTGAAGGCCTGGATGCTGATGGTATCGCGGCCAGCGTAAAACGTGATTATCTGCAGAATCGCATTGTGCGCTGGGCCGACGATCAAAAGAAACTTGGTCAGCTTGACCCGGTAGCATGGGCCAATCCGCAGGATATTGTCGGTAAAGATGGGCAGTGGACAGTCCCCCTGACCGTGCGCGGCAAAAGCAGCGACATTCAATATCAGGTAAAGCTTGATTGCAAAGCTGGCACAGCAGAGTATCAGGTGCGTCAGTAGCTGAATTTGCACATCTTTTGATGACCTGAACACTTCCTGACATCCCCTCGGGTACGCTTTGATGATTATTCGTCTGTACTTGAGGGGCAAAATGGCTAACTGGCTGAATCAACTACAATCTCTTCTTGGGCAAAAAGCATCATCTGCGACATCTTCTGGTGAACAAGGGCTTAGCAAACTGCTGGTGCCTGGCGCGCTAGGCGGTCTGGCAGGATTACTGGTTGCTAACAAATCCTCACGTAAATTACTCAGTAAATACGGAACCAGTGCGCTGCTGGTCGGTGGGGGCGCAGTGGCCGGCACGGTGTTATGGAACAAGTACAAAGATAAGGTTCGTGCGGCGCATCAGGGGGAACCACAATTTGGTGCACAGAGCTCACCGCTGGATGAGCGAACTGAGCGTCTGATCCTGGCGCTGGTTTTTGCGGCGAAAAGCGATGGGCATATCGATGCTAAAGAGCGTGCGGCCATTGAACATCAACTCCGTGAAGCAGGTGTCGAAGAGCAGGGGCGTGTTCTGATTGAGCGTGCGATTGAACAACCACTCGACCCGCAGCGTCTGGCTCAGGGGGTCCGTAATGAAGAAGAGGCACTGGAAATTTACTTCCTGAGCTGTGCGGCAATTGATATCGACCACTTTATGGAGCGCAGTTATCTGAATGCATTGGGTGATGCGTTGAAGATTCCGCAGGATGTTCGCGAAGGGATTGAGCAAGATCTTAAGCAACAAAAACAGGCTCTGCCGGGTTAAATAGTTACTGCGCAGGAGCATGTTTCGCTTGCATCATTGCTGACTTTTGCCACCCTTATAGAATGTTTAAGCAAAAGAACAATGACATGCTACCTAAAGCTCCTCGTATCCCCTACGCCATGACGCAGCATGGCGATACTCGTGTTGATAATTATTACTGGCTGCGAGATGACACCCGCTCGCAGCCAGAAGTATTGAATTACCTGCAACAAGAAAATGCGTATGGCCGCCAGGTGATGGCTTCGCAGCAAGCTTTGCAGGATCGTGTTCTGAAAGAGATTATCGACCGTATTCCCCCTCAGGATGTGTCCGCACCGTATGTGAAAAATGGGTACCGCTATCGCCATCTCTATGAACCGGGGTGTGAATATGCCATTTATCAGCGTCAGTCTGCTCTCAGTGAAGAGTGGGATGAATGGGATACCTTGCTGGATGGGAACCAGCGCGCAGCCCATAGCGAATTCTATACATTAGGTGGTCTGGCAATATCACCGGATAATACCATTATGGCGCTGGCGGAGGATTACCTTTCCCGCCGGCAATATGGCGTGCGCTTTCGCAACTTACAAACGGGTAACTGGTACCCGGAGGTACTTGAAAACGTCGAGCCGGAATTAGTCTGGGCTAACGACTCGCAGACTTTCTATTATGTCCGCAAGCATGAAACCACATTGCTGCCGTATCAGGTCTGGCGGCATACTGTCGGTTCACCATCCACTGATGATGAGCTAGTGTATGAAGAGGCTGATGATATGTTTTATGTCAGCCTGCATAAAACCACCTCACAGCACTATGTTGTTATTCATATTGCGAGTGCAACCACCAGTGAGGTTTTGCTCATTGATGCAGAACTGGCTGATGCCGAGCCACTGGTCTTTTTGACGCGTCGGAAAGACCATGAATACAGTCTCGATCATTATCAGCACGCGTTTTATCTGCGCTCAAACCGTCAGGGTAAAAACTTCGGTCTGTACCGTACCCGAGTACGAGACGAACACGCCTGGGAGACGCTAATCCCTGCGCGTGACAGTGTCATGCTGGAGGGCTTTACGCTGTTCACCGACTGGCTGGTGGTGGAAGAACGGCAACAGGGGTTAACCAGCCTGCGGCAGATCAATCGCAAAACGCGCGAAGTAATAGGGATTGCCTTTGACGATCCCGCCTATGTGACCTGGCTGGCTTATAATCCTGAGCCGGAGACATCGCGCCTGCGCTATGGCTATTCCTCCATGACTACGCCGGACACACTGTTCGAGCTGGATATGGATACTGGCGAGCGCCGTGTACTTAAGCAGACCACTGTCCCCGGTTTCGACGCTGCAAATTACCGCAGTGAACACGTGTGGATAACCGCGCGCGATGGTACCGAGGTACCTGTCTCGCTGGTCTACCACAAGCAGCATTTCCGTAAAGGGAAAAATCCATTATTGGTGTATGGCTATGGTTCATATGGCGCAAGCATGGACGCTGATTTCAGCAGCAGCCGCTTAAGCTTATTGGATCGTGGCTTTGTGTACGCGATCGCCCACGTGCGTGGCGGTGGTGAATTGGGGCAGCAATGGTATGAAGAGGGTAAATTTCTGCGCAAGAAAAATACCTTCAATGACTATCTTGACGTCTGTGATGCACTGCTCAAACTGGGTTATGGATCACCTTCATTGTGTTATGGGATGGGAGGAAGCGCCGGGGGGATGCTGATGGGTGTTGCCATCAACGAGCGTCCGACACTTTTTCACGGTGTTATTGCCCAGGTGCCATTTGTCGATGTGGTGACCACCATGCTGGATGAGTCAATTCCGCTGACAACCGGTGAGTTTGAAGTGTGGGGTAATCCGCAGGACAAAGAATATTACACCTACATGAAAAGCTACAGCCCATACGATAATGTCACCGCACAGGATTATCCGCATCTGTTGGTTACCACAGGGTTACACGATTCCCAGGTGCAATACTGGGAACCGGCGAAGTGGGTGGCGAAACTGCGTGAAATGAAAACAGACGAACATCTGCTGCTATTGTGTACGGACATGGACTCCGGGCATGGCGGTAAATCCGGGCGTTATAAATCCTATGAAGGTGTGGCCCTCGAGTTCGCTTTTTTAATTGGTCTCGCGCAGGGAACACTGCCTGGTCAGGCGGCAGCTCAGGCGTTATCCAGATAGTGTTTCAGCGTTAGGCGCAATTCCGGGCTCATATTGTCAAGGTTATTAAACAGCCAGCGCAAATAGCCCGGATCGCGTTCAGCGACTTCAGATACCGGTTTCCCGCGGTATTTCCCGAAGGTAAATGTGGTTAGCAACGCAGGACGACCGGTGACATCGGCCATTTGCTCCGGGGTCCAGCCGGACGTCTGCATAATGTCGATCAGCAGTGCCGCCGTGATGTAGCAGTCATAAAGCGCGCGGTGGTGGTGTAGACCAGACGGTGTCTGGACGCTCAGCTTGCGGGATTTATAGAGCGCCATATTGCTGTATTTGATCCCCGGCCACAGGCGACGGGAAAGCTTCATGGTGCAAATCCATTCCCCCGGCATTTCGGGCAGCACACGCCGATCAAAACTGGCGTTATGCGCCACGTACCACTCGCTGCCGTAATAGTGCGGGATGACATCTTCAATCCACGGTTTATCCGCTACCATCGCTTCAGTGATGTGATGGATAGCCATGGCTTGTGGACTGATGGGACGGTCAGGGCGCACCAGATGGCTCATGGGATTAACGATCGTTCCGTCAACGACATCGACAGATGCAATCTCAACAATGCCTCCCTGCAGACCACAGGTTTCTGTATCTATTATGCGCAACATGCCGGGCTCCAGACCAAAAACGACTAGCGTAATGGAATGATATCACCTTGCCAACCCCGTGGCGTGCGTTGACCGGTTAACAGTAATGAACCGCTGTCGGCGCGTACAATTAACCGACCACGTTCATCCCACAATGCGCTGCTGCCACGGGCATTGGCCATCAGTACCGCAATGGCGAATTTATGCGAAAAACTTTGCAGGCGCGAAGCGGAAGAGAGCAGTTCTGGTTCGCTGACGGACTGACAGGTTGTGAATAGCGAAAATGTCGGGTCGATATCAATACCTTCCGGCTGGCTGTCGACCACGCTGATGGCATTTCGTTGCCTGGCGATACAGGCGCCATGGCTTTGATGAAACATTAACGGCGAGCTCATCCAGGGAGAGAAAAGCGCTATTCCCTTCACAAATCGATCGTGATGCTCTACCGACAACCCGGCAATGATGGTCATACGATACGTGGCCGCGGCGTGGGCGAGGGGTTGCAATAACTCTTCATCGGGCGGGGCTGGGAGAGCGTCGTCTTCGTCCACACATCCCAACAGGGACAATGATGGAAAAACCAACAATTCGCATTGGCATTTAGCCGCTTCATGAATGAACTGCAAATGATGGGCGACGTGTTCGCTTAATGATCTTTGAAGTGGTTCGTACTGCGCTGCAGCAATTTTCCAGTGTGACATAATGATTTCCTTTTCATAGTGTCTACAACCATCCTTAAATAATAGATTAAGAATGTGCTTATACTGTAGCAGGCATCATGTAAGGAATCGTAACTTAATATAAGGTTTATTTTACTTTAGGCTCGTAAGGTAAACGTGAGAGGGAAACGGAAGCTAAACGGTGCGCGATCAGGCGTTCACGGAACCAGTCGCGTAAATGTGCAGGCTGTTCACGCTCGACAACTTCAGCAACGACAGGCATGTTGTAGCGCTCTTTAAATGCGACGCCTGCCGCAGCCAGATCGACGTTAACCTTGTCCATTTCTGCTTGCTCAAGTTTGGCCAGATTAATATTCATACGTTTCTCCTTATCTCTCCATTGGCGCGCAAAAGTTACTAAGAGTGCGCATTAATGGCAAGCCTGAAATGATGATTCTCGACTCGATCATTGTAGAAGGTTATTCTCTACAGATTAGACATAACAAAAAGGAATAGTTGATATGGCTTCATCTGCATCTTCACTTCGCTATGCTCTCATCGCTCTTGCCGGAATTCTGGCGACACCCGCTGCCCTGGCGCATGCGCATCTGACACAACAAAGTCCTGCGGCTAATGCGCAGGTCACGGCATCACCCCAGGCATTGACGCTCAATTTTTCTGAAGGTGTCGAACCTGCATTCAGCGGAGCAACGCTGACAGGCCCGCAAAAAGAACAGATAAAAACGGGTAAGGCAACGCGTAATGAGCAGGATAAAACGCAACTGATTATTCCGCTCGTTCAGTCACTGGAAACAGGAAAATACACGGTCGATTGGCACGTTGTGTCAGTGGATGGGCACAAGACGAAAGGACAATATAGCTTTAGCGTGAAATAACCGATGCTGGCGTTTACCTGGGTTGCACTGCGTTTTATCCATTTTACCACGCTGATGCTGGTGTTTGGCTGTGCGCTCTATGGCGCATGGCTGGCTCCTGTTTCGCTCCGTCGTTTGATGATGCGTCGTTTCTTACATCTGCAACGCCACGCCGCGGCGTGGAGCTTTGTCAGTGCGACGCTGATGCTGGCGGTTCAGGGGGGATTAATGGGCGCGGGTTGGCAGGATGTCCTCTCCATCACCGTTTGGGGAGCCGTCCTGCAGACACAATTCGGGGGCGTCTGGCTGTGGCAAATTATCCTTGCGCTGGTCACACTGGCGGTGACCATTATCGTACCGCGCAGTATGCCGCGACGACTGCTAATGCTGACGATTGCTCAGTTTATTCTGCTGGCGGGCGTTGGGCATGCAACACTACACGATGGTGTAACGGGTACACTTCATCAGGTTAACCATGCGCTGCATCTGATATGCGCAGCTGCCTGGTTTGGCGGCTTGCTGCCGGTGCTCTACTGTATGAAAATGGCACAAGGACGCTGGCGCGATCAAGCCATCAAGACCATGATGCGCTTCTCCCGCTATGGGCATCTTTTTGTGGTTGGCGTATTGCTTACCGGCATCATGAATGCACTGTTTATTGTCGGTTTTTCTGTTCCCTGGCATGCGGCTTATGGGAAACTGCTGTTGTTAAAATGCGCCCTGGTCATGCTAATGGTGGCGATTGCGCTGGTGAATCGGTATGTTCTTGTTCCACGTATGCAGCAGGATAATCGCTGCATGACCCTCTATTTTATTTGGATGACGAAGCTGGAATGGGGTATAGGCGCTGTTGTGCTGGCAATTGTCAGCCTGTTTGCAACCCTCGAACCGTTCTGATGGACTGGCAAAACGTATGAAAAAAATCATTATCTCTTTATTGCTACTGGCAAGTTCAGGAGCGGCACTGGCTGCGCCGCAGGTTATTACCGTCAGTCGTTTTGAGGTTGGCAAAGATAAATGGGCGTTTAATCGTGAAGAGGTGATGCTGACCTGCCGTCCGGGCAACGCGCTGTATGTCATCAACCCCAGCACGCTGGTGCAATACCCGCTGAATGATGTTGCCAGACAGCAGGTTGAGAGTGGTAAAACCACGGCAAAACCGATCGACATTATCCAGATCGACGATCCGGCTAAACCTGGCGAAAAAATGAGCCTTGCTCCGTTTATCGAGCGTGCAGAAAAGCTCTGTTAATTGTCAGATGTAGCGCTCTGATTTCCAATAAAAAACCGCAAGGCTCTCACAGGAGAACTTGCGGTTTTTACATTGTAGCGAGTGACAATCACCCTTTTTTTCAGGCCACTTTAGTCGCGGACTGGAAAACCTGGCGCTGTCATCTATTCTTAAATGGCAGGGTAACTTAGCCTGCATTAATGCCAACTTTTAGCGCACGGCTCTCTCCCAAGAGCCATTTCCCTGGACCGAATACAGGAATCGTATTCGGTCTCTTTTTATGTGCTTATTCTCATTGATTTTTTTCGATGCTTTCACGAAACCCCGCGAAAACTACTCGAAATTTCCATATCCTGTCTAAACCATAACATATTCTACACCACGTGCGTCTAGGTATTTTTGGGCCATTGTTAAATTTTTATACCCCAAACAACCTCAGAGCAAAATCCTCTATGTGTTCCCTTTTCTGACGCGAAGACTTGAAACCATGCTTTCATGCAGACGGCACCTGTAGCATGAAACAACAGTCCGCTGTACAGCATTTATACGTTAAGTTTTCTCGTGGAATTGTCGATATTACTCTTTATTGGCTCTTCAAAAGGAATAAAAATGAAATATTTCTATGCTTATCATGGTCCCAAAAATACAAAAGATTTTGACTACAGTAATGGGTACGGGGTTGGGCAGGAATGGAAAACCCGTCAAGTGAACCCGGGTGACCGCCTTTTTGTTATTCAAAAACTCTCTGGAAAGCGAGATTTCCAGTTGTGTGGTGTGTTCGAAATTATTGACACTTTAGTAGACCCAAACAGTGCTTATCCCTATCGAGTTCAGCTGAAAGACTTATCCAATCTTGATACTTTCCTACCAATGGATGAAGTGCTTGTTGGTGAACAACTTCCCCCCAGCAATCGAAAAGAGGCGTGGACTAATTTTAAACGACATTTCTGTCATCAGGGAGTTTCATTCGAAGCTCCGTTGTGCGAAGAAATTGTGTCGGTTCTCAGTTTACTGATTGCTGTACCTGAGGATCAAATTGGAAAATATGCTCGCAGGGAAGACGGTTTACGCATGGTTAAGATTCGCCGGGAGCAGGCAAAGTTTCGCAAAGCGGTGATGTTAAATTGGGGCAGTAAATGCGCAATTACTGGCAGTTCTTTGGCAGTTGAAGCTTGCCATATAATTAGCCATGCCAATAAAGGATTACCGAGTGTAGAAAATGGAATTGCACTTGCTGCTGATCTCCATAAGTTATTTGATAGTGACCATCTGAGTTTTCGGGATAACCGAGTTATTCTTTCAGAATCAGCTCGTCTTGAACCACGATACAAAGATTTTCATGATACTGAACTGAGGGAGCCACTGAAACCAGTTGATCTATCAATGAAGTAACGGATGGGCCAGGCAGAGTAGTAGCGCTATTAAAAGTGAAGAAGCCCTATTGCATAGGCGACATGTGGGCAGCATTCACAGCATAGTTATTCTGTCTGCATGACATCGACGGCAGAGGGTTTGTCGTGGTGTCAAATCGTACCCTGCGCAAATCATCGCGTGTCGCATGCGGCATTCTCCTCATTTCATGGCGCTGTTGCTAAAGTTATAGGCAGGGAATATCTGAGTGCAGAAGGTCATATGGGGCAGCCTGATAACGTCTACCAAAAGATAGAAGGAACAAACTGGCGTCACATCTGGGTCGTGGGGGATCTTCACGGCTGTTTTTCTATGCTGATGGATAAATTGCGCCAGTGTCGGTTTGATCCGTGGCGCGATCTGCTGGTTTCTGTCGGCGATGTTACCGATCGTGGGCCTGATAGTCTGCGCTGCCTACAGTTGCTTCGCCGGAACTGGATCGTGGCGGTCAGGGGGAATCACGAGCAAATGGCGCTGGATGCACTGGTGACGGGGGATCTGCAGTTGTGGTTTATGAATGGGGGCTCGTGGTTTTCGCACGCAGCACAACCCGCGGCAAGGTTTGCTCTTGAAGCCTGTCAGCAATTACCGTGGATTCTGGAACTGCATTGTCAGAATGGCGTACATGTGATTGCCCACGCTGATTACCCGGATGATGATTATCTGTGGCGAAAAGAGGTCGATTTACAACGGGTGTTGTGGGATCGTGCGCGATTAATGAATAAAGGCAGTGGAATTCATGGCGCAGATCACTTTTGGTTTGGCCATACGCCTCTGCGCCATCGGCTTGATCGCGATAATCTGCACTATATTGATACCGGCGCGGTATTTGGCGGCGAGCTAACGTTGGTACAGTTACAATAATTAGAAATCACTATATTCCTGAGCAGGGTGCCAGAAGCTGTCGATATAGTTTTCGGCAGGTAAGCATCCGCCGTTGCGAATACGCTGATCGTCCATCGAAATTAGGCACTGCTGTTCCGTATTGTAGACATCAACCACGATATCTTCACAACCGCCATCCAGGTAGCAAACAAAAAGAATCAGCGTGAACATTCCATCCTCAAATTGTGTTGCCGTATCAATAGTGTAGAAGAAATTGCAGTTAATGGGGCGAGGAGAAATACGTTAACGCGTCACTGTGTGTTCACTCGTGAAGGGCAGGGATGTTTCAGCGGGCAGTTCAAAAGATTGCAACCAGTGGGTAAATTTTCTTACCGCCTCATCTTGTCTGTCGTTCCATAGCAGAGAGTAGGTTCCGGTATCGATGGTCAAATCGCCAAATGGCGCAACCAGCCTTCCTGTTTTCAGGTGTTTTTCACAGAATAAATAGGGCATTACAACCAAGCCCAAACCATCTTCAGCCGCCTGCATTGCCGCAAACGTATGATCCAGCGTGATAATCTGGTTACTTTCATGATGATCATTTGGGAAATGGCTATGCCAGCGTTTCCAGAGATCGTTACGCGCACGAATTTGAATTTTTATATGATCGCCCAGTTGATCTGGCGAGACCAGCGGTCGGCTGTGCAGATACTGCTGGCTGCAAACCAGCAGGCTTGATTCCCGAAGAAATGGCACAGGTTTAAGTCCGGAAAAATGCGCCGGATCCCGGCGAATAGCGATATCAAAGGGAGAGGCAAAGCTAACGGGACCGATGCTGGTGGTGACATCGACGGTGAGCTCAGGGTGGACTTCATTCAGCTCAGCCAGTCTTGGCATTAGCCAGTGCATGGCGAATGTGGGCAGGCACTGGACGGTTAATCTTCCCGAAAAAACGTTAGCGCTGACCTCTTTTTCTGCCTGCGCAAGTTCATCGAGTAACCGTGTTGCGACGCGGGAAAAGGTCTCACCGGCACTCGTCAGCCTGACAGATTTGTGTGCACGATAAAACAGTTGTACACCCAGTTGTTCTTCCAGTGTGCGGATGTGTCGGCTGACTGCTCCTGTGGTGATAAACAGTTCATCAGCAGCCGCACTGAAGCTGCTTCTGCGTGCAGCAGCTTCGAATGCCGGCAAATGGGGGAGCGAGAGTAATCGTGTCATTGGTTGAGTTTAACTCAACCAATGGACGCAATAAAGATCGTTTGTCAGCGTCTTCCCCTTGCTCATAACATGGCCCGCAACGCTCTGATTCACTATTGATATCCACTTTTTCTGAAGGCAATTTTAGTGAAAGCATTCAATTTGTTTTGCCTTGGCCGGGCGGGGACATGCCTGGGGACAATGGCTTTTGCTGGTGCACTTCCGGTAATACGCGATGAGTGGCATATCGACGCCGCCGCTGCGGGAACAATACAGACGGTATTTAGTATTTCAAACGCCTGCGCCTTATTTGCTGCCTCCTGGCTGTGTGACTATCTGGGGGCTCGCAAGGTGTATCTCATTTTCTCGTGGTTCGGTGTGTTCGCTTTATTGCTTTTCGCCTGTTTTGCCCGCTCTTACTCTTCCGCTCTGGTCATGATGGCCTTCGTCGGATTGACCCAGGGTGGGGCCTATACGCCAGCGATGATGTTGGCGATGGGTATGAACAGTGTGCCCAAACGAGGACTTGCCGTTGGGATGATCCTGGCCGCAGGTTCGTTTGGCTACCTGCTGTCGGTATTTATCTCCGCCTGGGGAGCATTGCGCTGGGGAGCGTCCTTTGCGTTCTATTTATGTGCCGCTGGCGCATTGGTTGGTGCGGTATCCGGTTCAGTGGCGTTATCCGGCTATCAGGAAGACATGCACAGGACGCAGAAGCAGGGGGGATCGGCAAAGCGCCATGTTCTGTCGGTTGGCGCAATACTGCTGATGGCGGGTTATATTGCGCATTGCTGGGAGTTACTGGGGAGCTGGGCATGGACCCCTAGCCTGGTGACGGGTGCGTTGCAAGCCTGGCAGATGGAGCCGATAACCACCGGATTGATCGTCGCCTGTGCCGTACATTTATCGGGGATGTTCTCGACGCTGATTGTAGGAGCAATCTCCGATTATTTTAATCGCGCAACGGTGTTGATCTTCATGGGCGCTGCCGGCGCGTTGAGTTCACTCCTGATGGGATTATCGGTTTCCTGGGGGGCGGGGTGGACGTTGCTGTTTGCGTTTATGGGGAGTTTCTTCATTCTTGGCGATTCGGGCGTTTTATCTGCCGCGATTGCCGATAATGTGCCTCAGGCAAAGCTGGGGAGTGTGATGGGATTGCGGTCGCTACTTGGATTTGGTGTGGGGTCTCTTGCGCCTTTATCATTTGGTGTGGTGATGGATTCAACGCAAAGCTGGGAACTCGCTTATAGTGTGTTGGCTGCGGGGGGAACCATCGCTTTCTTCTGTGCCTGCGTGCTTAGAGTTAATTGTTTTAACGCCAATAAATAACCCGTCTGGCGACGGGTTCTTTTTGAATCAGGCAAAGCGCATGACCCAGGCATCTGACTTACGATCGTAGTGCTCGCGGAATAGAACGGAATGTTCTCCATTGAGAAGGGCCGGGACGCTGGTGTCGGCATCCCAGGCGTCCAGTTGCATACATAAATCCGGATCGGATTTACACGGAATGGTTAACGTTCGGTCCCCCGGCGATTCGCCATGTAACTCGGCGTCGTCGATTTCAAAAGCGCCAATGCGCACACTGGTTTTCATCATCGTGCTCTCCGTTGATTTGCTGGTTGTGGTACGACCAGTTAAGCCGCCCATTTTTCAGCGTAGTCAACGTTAGCAAAAGCGCCAGTAAAAACGTGCGTTATCCCGTAAAGAGTTTACCATCCCGGACAAGATCGCGTGGATAACTGTTCTTCAACCGTGATCCGATCCGTTTTGCCAGTCCAATCGGCTGACGCTGGAACGTAACCAGTACATCGTCGGTTGTTGGAGAGGTTTGTGGGTAGACATCTCTGCCGCGATACCACTCTTCCGCTTCTTCAAGCGTCAGTTCAAACGCATTGCGGTGTTCTGGGTTAGCAAGGGCGATAACCGCCTCATGCTGCCAGCGGTAACCCTTATTGTGGGTTTCAGCGAGTTTAATCCCGAGGCGGGAAAAACGAACTTTACCAATCAGTGGTTCAATGTCTGTCGGGAATAACCAAATTTCTTTATCACGCTGCCAAAGGCGCAGATTGTCTTGCCACTGCAATCCACAGGCGGTAGCGGCCTGGGTGATTTGTGCGGCTTCCCGGCTTTTCAGCGGGCTGAAGGGGAAATTTCCCACCTTATATTTCGGCGCTGGCAGTGCAGGTATAGGGGCAGTTTTTCGCAAACGCGCGACAAAGAAGCCTTCACAGTCATAAATTTGCGGGAAGACATGCAGGAATCCCTCGGGTGTCAGGGCGCGTCCGGCCTCCGGGAATAAATCACCCAGAGGAAGAAATTCGACGGCGCCCGGGTAAGTCTCTATTAGCCACTGCATGATGGATTCATTTTCATCACGGTTAAGTGTGCAGGTGGAATAAACCAGTGTGCCGCCAGGGCGAAGGGCGTGGAAGGCGCTATCAAGCAGCTCGCGCTGGGTAACAGCAATGTCCAGATTGCTTTCGATGGACCAATTTTTTAGTGCATCGGGATCTTTACGCACGACGCCTTCGCCTGAGCACGGTGCGTCCAGGAGAATGGCATCAAACGTTTCTGGCAACGCGGCGCCAAACACGCGGCCATCAAAATGAGTGAGTGCGACGTTCGCAATCCCGCAACGACTGATATTGGCATGCAGAACTTTGACGCGGCTGGCAGAAAATTCATTCGCCAGAATTGCACCCTGATTATTCATTTTGGCGGCAATTTGCGTGGTTTTGGAGCCTGGCGCGGCGGCAACATCCATCACCCGCTCCGGGATATTGCTATCGGCAAATAACGCAGCAACAGGCAACATCGAACTGGCTTCCTGAATATAAAACAGTCCGCTTAAATGCTCAGCCGTACTGCCGAGCGGTACAGACTCTTCATCGTTGCGCTCAATCCAAAAGCCTTCAGCACACCAGGGAACCGGAGTGAGTGACCAGCCATAAGGCGCGGTTAAGTCGAGAAAATCAGCAACGGAGATTTTCAGCGTATTGACGCGGATGCTGCGGCGTAATGGGCGCTGGCAGGCTGCGAGAAAATCGTCAAAAGAGAGCGTGGAAGGCATTGCTTCACGCATTTGCGTCAGAAAGGCGTCAGGAAAATAAGCCACTTGGTACCACCGGCAAAAAAACAAGTGCGCAGTGTAGCATATACCCTCAATAATTCGAGTTACAGGACAACAACGTTCCTACGTGAAGTATGACAAGGCTAACCGCTCCGGCGCGAGTACGCCGGAGCGGGGGAAAGATTAGCGTGGCAGGGCGGTTCCCCATTGACGCCATTCTTTCGGTTCACTCTCCAGCAGCAGGAAGTGTTTACCCGCCTGCGCTTTCGGCGCCAGTGGCGTACCTGGTGGGGTGGCAAACGCGATACCACCGCGGATGAACTGATTGAAGGTACCCGTCTTCACGACGCCGCCGGTGAGGCCAAAATCGAGGTTGTAGCCAGATGCCAGCCAGAACACAGAGTTATTGCGCACCAGGTGCTGGTAGCGCTGACTGATGCGCATGGCTACCATCACGCGATCGGACAGTGAACCCAGCGTCAGACCCGTGACGGTCCCCACTTCAATACCTCTGAACAGAACCGGAGTACCGATATTGAGTGATCCCGCTTCTGGTGCCTCTACCACGATACTCAGACCATCAAGGTAACGTGAATCAGTAATCGTCGCTTCCTGCAGTTCAAAATCACGGCGCGGATTACCGCGTCCTGGTTCCACGTTAATGTATGGTTGTAAGATAGTATCCAGATGCTCTACACCTGCCGCCGAAATTTGCGGGGTAATGACTGAGAAACGTGTACCGCTACGCGCAAACGTCTGGACATACTCCGGATACAACACCGCTTTTGCCTGAACTTCGTTACGGCTGGTGAGCAGTTCAAGGGTCTGGATCTGACCTATATCGATCCCCAGGTAGCGAATTGGCATCCCTGCGGCGAGTTTCCCGGCGTCAAACGCGTGCAGAGTAATCTGTCCTCCTACCGCACGTGCAGCGGTCTCTGACGCGTACAAAATACGCTTGTCGCCTTTACGCTGGCTGGCGCTGGCACCGCTCAGATTATCGAAGCTAATCGCCCCTTTTAGCGCCCGCGACAGGGGAGAGGCCTGTACGGTCAGGCCGCTGCCGTTAAGCTGAACTTTTGCGCCACCTTCAGCCCAGAATACGCTGTTGCTGGTTAGCAGATTGCGGTATTCCGGTTTGATATGCAGATCGATATCAAACGCATCGGCACGAGGGCGTACGCTAATGACTTCACCGACGTCGAATTTGCGGTATAGCACCACCGACCCGGTCTGCACATCGGGTAGCGTCTCGGCGCTCAGGCTGACGGTGGTGGTGGGCAGATCGCTCAGGCTGTTCTCAATGGCTTTTTCGAGGTTTGCATACAGCGGATAGCTTTTTTTCATTTCACCTTTGGTACCGGGTAAAATGCGAATACCGCCGCTTATCCATTCGCTGGCGCTGGCACCAAGGAACTCAACGCCATCAAGGCCCACTTTGACATCCACTCGACTATTAACCACGAATTTGCTGTCACCCTGCACCAGTGCACGATGCTGTGGCTCGATAGCAACGATAAATGAAACGCCATTGCTTGATAGCTTCCGTTCGATAACCTGACCGACCTGTACGCCATGAAGGATCAGCGGCTGGCCGGCATCGATGCCGTAGCTTTCCGGGGCGGTCAGCGTAAGCGTCATAACGCCGGGATCATGAAGCAGGGACTGTTCACCGGGGATCACCACAAACTGGCTACGTGGCTCACCTTCGCCGGGCACCAGTTCAAACGTTTTTCCTGTTAGCAGCGAGCTCAGGTTCATATCGTTTAATGATAATTTGGGGTTTTGTAACTCAATGCGCGTGCCATCGCGCAGTAGCGTTACAACGCTGGGGTCGACGGTCATTTCACCGGTGACTTTACCCCCTGGATTCAAATCCAGTCTGGTCAGTTGACCGACTTCCAGGCCCTGATACATCAGCGGGGTTGATCCAGCCTTCAGTCCATCGCCGTTGGGTAGCGCCAGTTTGACAATCACGCCACGTTGGCTGTGGGCGAGATCCTGATATAGCCCAAACGTATCGTCGGCGGCAGCAGGTTGCGAATCTTCTGGGGAGTCAAAGGCTATGGCGCCATTGACCAGCGCGGCCAGGCTTTCCAGTTTTACCTTTGCGCCGCTCAGGCTGACATCGGCATTCACCCCGGACACATTCCAGAAACGACTGCCTTTTTTCACCAGATTGGTAAAGCGACGCTCAATCAGGACATCGATGGTTACACCTTGATGATTGGGGTTGATGGTGTAGTCATAGACCCGGCCTACCGGGATCTTGCGGAAATAAACCAACGAACCGCTGTTAAGGGAACCGAGGTCGGGAGCCTGCAGATGCAACATTAAATCGCCATTATTCAGCCGATATTTTGGCTGTGTGTCGAGCGCGACGAAATGATCTTCCGGTTCGCCGGTGCCCGGCATCATCCCGATATAGTTCCCGCCAACCAGCGCATCGAGGCCAGAAACCCCCGCCAGTGATGCCTTCGGCGTGACCAGCCAGAATTGCGTGTCTTTGCGCAAAGCATCCTTCATGGTGGACTTGATACTGACGCGAACTTCAATTTTACGCAGATCTTTACTCAGGCTGATATCCTGCACGGTGCCAACTTCGACACCCTGATAGCGCACGGGAGTTCGGCCTGGTACAATGCCGTCCGCGGACATAAAGTCGATGGTCACGGTATTGCCACGATCTTCATAGCTGCCCCAGATGAGCCATCCAGCAATCATTAGCGCGATGAACGGCAGCAGCCAGAACGGAGAGATACGGCGTTTTGTTTTAATTTGCGCTTCAATCTGCGAAGCGGGCGTTTCCTGACTCATGTGCATCCCAAAGTAAGCGGCTGTCCAGCCATTCCACTGCAAGAATAGTCAATATTACCGCTGCACCGAAATAAAACGCAGCCGGTCCCATAGTAAAAGCAAGTATCTGATCGCGATTTATCAGTGACATTGTTAAGGCGATAACAAACAGGTCCAGCATCGACCAGCGACCAATCCAGGTCACCATACGGAGTAGCAGGATGCGGGTGCGTAATCCTTGTTCACATTTAAACTGGATGCTGAACAACAACGTAAACATCACAATCACTTTAGTGAATGGCACCAGGATACTGGCGATAAAAACAATGGCCGCTACGCCAACGTTGCTGTTCGCCAGGGACATGATACCGGTCAGAATAGTGTCTTCCTGACGGGCACCGTTAACGTAAATTACCGAGATGGGCAGCAGATTAGCAGGCAGCAACAGGACAATCGAGGCCAGCAGAGCTGCCCAGCACTTTTGGATGCTCTGATTTCTGCGCCAGCGTAATGGAATATGGCAACGGGGACAGCGGCCTCGGGCATCAGGATAACCTGTAAAGTGACAGCCGAGGCATACACGAAGCTGTCCGTCGGGGCGGCGTGCGGGCCTTTGTGGATAAAAACGTTCCCACAACTGCTCAACATTGAGGTGCGACAGCGTCAAAATGCTCAGGATCACCAGTGCGATAAATGCATAGAGTCCCACTCCGGGCAGCAGAAAAGCATAGTCCTGCACTTTGATAGAGGCGACGCCGATGCCAACAAGATAGATATCAAGCATGACCCACTCTTTAAGCCTTTCCAGCATCAATAATACCGGGCGCAGGTTCATACCGAGAATATTACCAAACCACAGATAAGCGATTGATGACACGAGTATCACGGGAGCACCAATGACGCAAAACATCACGAAGGATGCTGTTAGCGGATCGCCTTGCCGGGTCATCTGCCAGATGCCCTGTACTACATTCGCGTCAATGCGTATGCCTAGTAAATAGATGTGCAGCAGCGGCTCTCCCCATGCGAAGGGCATCAGTAACAGCATGGTGAAAGCCATTGCCGCCAGCCGCGTTAACGACCAGTCACGGCCGTCACGAATTTTGGCCTGACAGCGAGGGCAGAATGCACTTTGGTGCGAACGCATTTTCGGCAAGCTAAACAGCAGGTCACATTCAGGGCATCGTTGGTAATGCGCACGGGGTAGCGCTTCACCAATGGACCTGATCGCTATTTTTTTAGTCGGCGTGATGCGTGGATAAGTTAGGGCCATGTATCGCGAATCAAAGTGTTGAAGTAATGTTATCTTAACCCATGATGGGAATGATCTTGAGCATTTACGCATTTAATGTTTATTTTAGTAGGGTGCAGTTTTAAGTAAGACAACTAAGTGATTACATAATGAACAAAATAGAGCTATACACGGATCTGAACCGTGATTTTCAGGCATTAATGGCAGGTGAAACCAGTTTTCTGGCAACGTTGGCGAATACCAGCGCGTTATTGTACGAACGTCTTGCAGAAGTGAACTGGGCAGGTTTTTACCTGCTTGAGAACACTACGCTAGTGCTCGGTCCCTTCCAGGGGAAAATCGCCTGCGTTCGCATCCCGGTAGGGCGCGGCGTGTGTGGTACTGCGGTGGCGCAGAACCAGGTTCAGCGTATAGAGGACGTGCATGCCTTTGATGGCCATATCGCTTGCGATGCTGCCAGCAATGCGGAAATCGTTCTGCCGATTACGGTTGAGAATCAAATTATCGGCGTGTTGGACATTGATAGCACAGCGTTTGGTCGCTTTACTGAAGAAGATGAACAGGGTCTGCGGACGCTTGTAGCACAGCTTGAAACCGTGCTTGCAACGACGGATTACAAAAAATTCTTTGCGACCGTCGCAGGATAATCAACGGATAACGTAGCAATTACTGATGACGTCATTATAATGACGCCTGTTCATGCCTGCGCTTGTTGGCTACGTCCGTTGTAATCAGGAAATTTCATGGAAAATCAACCTAAGTTGAATAGCAGTAAAGAAGTCATCGCGTTTCTGGCCGAACGCTTCCCGCAGTGTTTTAGTGCGGAAGGCGAAGCGCGCCCGCTGAAAATTGGCATTTTTCAGGATTTGGTAGAGCGTGTTGAGGGCGAAATGAACCTCAGTAAAACACAGCTCCGTTCGGCCTTACGTCTCTATACTTCAAGCTGGCGTTATCTGTACGGCGTTAAGCTGGGCGCAACGCGTGTCGACCTCGACGGCAACCCATGTGGTGAGCTGGATGAGCAACACGTTGAACATGCGCGTAAACAGCTTGAAGAAGCTAAAGCCCGCGTTCAGGCGCAACGTGCAGAGCAACAGGCGAAAAAACGCGAAGCGGCGGCCGCTGCTGGTGAAAAAGAAGACGCACCGCGTCGTGAGCGCAAGCCGCGTCCTGCACCGCGTCGTAAAGAAAGTGCTGAGCGTAAACCTCGCGCTGAAAAACCAGTGGCAAAAGCACCGCGTGCTCCTCGTGAAGAACAGCATACCCCAGTATCTGATATTTCAGTGCTGACGGTAGGGCAGTCTCTGAAGGTGAAAGCAGGTAATAATGCGATGGATGCCACCGTATTAGAAATCACCAAAGATGGCGTCCGTGTACAGCTGAATTCGGGTATGTCTTTGATTGTACGCGCAGAACACCTGGTGTTCTGAAACGGAGGCCAGGCCTGGCATGAACACTTTTTTTAGGCTTACTGCGTTAGCTGGTCTGCTTGCATTTGCAGGCCAGGCACTCGCTGTGGAAGACATCACGCGTGCCGATCAAATCCCCGTTTTAAAGGAAGAAACTCAGCATGCGACGGTGAGTGAACGTGTGACATCACGCTTTACGCGTTCACATTATCGCCAGTTCGATCTGGATCAGGCGTTTTCGGCGAAAATTTTTGACCGCTATCTGAATCTGCTCGACTACAGCCATAACGTGCTATTGGCGAGCGATATCGAGCAGTTTGCCAAAAAGAAAACCGTCCTCGGTGATGAACTGCGTTCGGGCAAGCTCGATGTCTTTTACGATCTCTATAATCTGGCGCAAAAGCGCCGGTTTGAACGCTACCAGTACGCATTAAGCGTACTGGCTCGTCCAATGGATTTCACCGGTAACGACAACTTTAACCTCGATCGGAGTAAAGCTCCGTGGCCGAAAAGCGAAGCAGAGCTGAATGCGCTGTGGGACGGCAAGGTTAAATTTGACGAACTCAGCCTGAAGTTGACGGGTAAAACCGACGCTGAAATCCGTGAAACACTGACACGTCGTTACAAATTCGCCATCCGCCGTCTGGCGCAGACAAACAGTGAAGATGTGTTCTCACTGGCGATGACCGCGTTTGCACGTGAAATCGATCCACATACTAACTACCTGTCTCCACGTAATACTGAGCAGTTCAATACTGAAATGAGCTTGTCTCTGGAAGGTATTGGCGCGGTTCTGCAAATGGATGATGACTACACCGTCATTAATTCCATGGTTGCAGGTGGCCCGGCAGCGAAGAGCAAAGCGATAAGCGTAGGCGATCGTATTGTTGGCGTCGGTCAGACCGGTAAAGGCATGGTCGATGTGATTGGCTGGCGTCTGGATGATGTTGTCGCACTGATCAAAGGACCAAAAGGCAGCAAAGTTCGCCTTGAGATCCTACCTGCGGGTAAGGGCACCAAGACACGTACCGTTACGCTGACGCGTGAGCGTATTCGTCTGGAAGACCGTGCCGTTAAAATGTCGGTGAAAACCGTTGGCAAAGAAAAAGTCGGCGTACTGGATATTCCTGGTTTCTATGTTGGCCTGACGGATGACGTCAAAGTTCAGCTGCAGAAACTGGAAAAACAGAATGTCAGCAGCGTGATTATCGATCTGCGTACCAACGGTGGTGGCGCACTGACCGAAGCGGTCTCGCTTTCCGGTCTGTTTATCCCTTCTGGTCCGGTTGTCCAGGTTCGTGATAACAACGGCAAGGTGCGCGAAGACAGCGATACCGATGGCGTTGTTTACTACAAAGGCCCGCTGGTGGTGCTGGTTGACCGCTTCAGTGCCTCTGCATCAGAGATTTTTGCCGCAGCGATGCAGGATTACGGCCGTGCACTGATTGTCGGTGAACCGACGTTTGGTAAGGGTACCGTACAGCAGTATCGTTCTCTGAATCGTATTTACGATCAGATGCTGCGTCCGGAATGGCCGGCACTGGGTTCTGTTCAGTACACCATTCAGAAGTTCTACCGCGTTAATGGTGGCAGTACGCAGCGTAAGGGCGTAACGCCGGATATCATCATGCCAACAGGTAATGAAGAAACCGAAACCGGTGAGAAGTTCGAAGATAACGCGCTGCCGTGGGACAGCATTGATGCTGCAACCTACACCAAGTCCGATAACCTGACGCCGTTTGGGCCGGAATTGCTGAAAGAGCACAATGCACGTATTGCGAACGATCCTGAGTTCCAGTACATCATGAAAGACATTGCGCGTTTCAACGCAATGAAGGATAAGCGCAACATCGCCTCTTTGAATTACGCCCAGCGTGAGAAAGAGAATAACGAAGATGACGCAATGCGTCTGGCGCGTATCAACGATCGGTTTAAGCGAGAAGGTAAGCCGTTGCTGAAGAAACTGGACGATCTGCCGAAGGATTACCAGGAGCCAGATCCGTATCTGGATGAAACGGTGAAAATCGCGCTCGACCTGGCGCATCTTGAAAAAGAAAAGCCAGCGGAACAGCCCGCGACCAGTCAATAACGTCAAACAGGCACAAGAAATTGTGCCTGTTTTTTTAACAAGCGCATGAAGTCGTCAGTCTGATACGATAAAATGTAAAGTTGTGTCTTTCTGGTGACTTAGCACCTATGCATGCTTGAAAATAGCCGTAAGACCCATACGATATGGGTAATCGCATAGTGCGTTTTGTTAAATTGAGGTTAAAAGAAAATTATGATGCGAATCGCGCTCTTCCTGCTGACGAACCTGGCTGTGATGGTCGTTTTCGGGCTGGTATTGAGCCTGACAGGGATTCAGTCAAGCAGCGTTCAAGGCTTGTTAATCATGGCACTGCTGTTTGGTTTTGGTGGTTCCTTCATTTCGCTGCTGATGTCCAAATGGATGGCGTTAAAGTCCGTTGGTGGAGAAGTTATTGAGCAGCCGCGTAATGAGAGAGAACGCTGGCTGATGAATACGGTAGCGACTCAGGCTCGTCAGGCCGGAATTGCAATGCCGCAGGTCGCTATCTATCACGCGCCTGATATTAACGCGTTTGCTACCGGCGCACGCCGGGATGCTTCGCTGGTAGCGGTTAGTACTGGCCTGCTGCAAAACATGAGCCCGGATGAAGCTGAAGCTGTTATTGCGCATGAAATTAGCCACATTGCCAATGGCGATATGGTTACCATGACGCTGATTCAGGGGGTAGTGAACACCTTTGTTATCTTCATTTCGCGTATTCTTGCGCAAATTGCCGCTGGTTTTATGGGTGGGAACCGCGATGAAGGTGAGGAAAGTAACGGCAACCCATTAATCTATTTTGCCGTGGCGACGGTGCTGGAACTGGTGTTCGGTATTCTGGCGAGCATTATTACCATGTGGTTCTCACGCCATCGTGAATTCCATGCGGATGCCGGTTCTGCAAAACTGGTTGGTCGTGAGAAGATGATTGCCGCATTGCAGCGTCTGAAAACCAGTTATGAGCCGCAGGAAGCGACTAGCATGATGGCGTTCTGCATCAACGGTAAATCCAAATCGTTGAGTGAGCTGTTTATGACTCACCCACCTTTGGATAAACGTATTGAAGCGCTGCGTAGTGGTGAATACCTGAAGTAAGTTGCCAGGGTTGATAAAGAGCCGCGATGCGGCTCTTTATATTGTTTTGACGGTGTTGCGGCCGTGAAGTCACTGAACCTCTTTACTGACGGGTTGGTGCGAAACTGTCCATTAAAGCTTGGCCCAATGCACCCTGTATTACATTTAATGGATGCGCCGGCTTTGTAGAATTTTTATCTACTAATGGTTTCTCAGGGTGAGTGGTGTTGTAAAGCGTTAAACTGCCTCCTGAGCTTTGCTGAAGCATACTACCAAGCTGGAAGCCGAATGTGCTGTATGAGCTAACTTCATTCTTTATAATTTCTGCTGCTTTGAATAAAGCACATAGTTTTCCAATAACTAATGATTGGCTTTCATTAAGAGTACTTTTCCATGGTTCAATAAATGTTTTAAGGTCATCAACCAGTTTTTCCCTATTAATCTGATCTACATCAGTCACATCAGATGTCACTACCAAGTCCATTATCCGTATCATATCTTCAGCAGATATTTTGGGGCCGATAGATTTCAAATAATTTAACGCGCCGGAGCCCAATTCGTTAAACTGTTTATCGTTGAGAGCATTATCAGCGTTGATAAGACGTTCAATATCCTCGAGAGCATGATCAGACTTGATGATACCCCCAATATCCTTTGCAAGGTAATTATCAGTATTGCGAAGGAAAGTTGTGCGAATAGCTAGAGAGTTTTCCATGCAAACATTCATTTTACTGAATAGATTCTTTGAATTCTGTTCACTATTTGGTCCATCTATAAAAGCTTCAGAGAAATTTTTGACTGATTCCCAGAGACCGATTTCTCCATATTTTTTGATTTGAGTGGAAGTTTTTTTGTATTGTTGTAATTGGTCAAGTGCTTTGTCTTGAGCACTTTTCGGAAGATGTTGAGCGTTAAGCTTAATTTTAGCCTCTGTCATTTTATGTTTTGCTTCTTTTATCAGATTGACTGTAAGCTCAATTTCATGGAGTTTATCTTTTTCCTTTGCTACATCGAGCAAGTCCTTTATCCCCCTCAAATCAGAGTTTATTTTGGCAAACTCTTTGCCATTGTGATGAGCGTTGCGAACAGCGCGAAGACCAGAGCTAAAAACATTGTGTCCTTCGGATCTTTGTGTTTTGAACCCACTATAAAGACCAATTTTCATGTCGTGAAAACCGACTTTCATATTCATATTGTTAAATCTCCGGTTATGGAATAAGTAAGACAACTCTTCACCGCTATGATGGCATCACGGTTGGTGGGTTTCTTTCAAAAAGTGCTTCGATTTCTTTATTTGGCAACCTGAGTGCTAGTCTTCTAAATTTTTATTTATTTATTTCAACCATGAATATGGTGATAATTACTGGATAACAATCATCTATTATTTGTATGGATA
>NZ_JANEWJ010000029.1:0-63697 GCF_028069755.1 Citrobacter sp. Igbk 16
AATCAATTGTTAAACAATTGTTTTATTTTCGTATTGGTTATACCAATTGCCCTCAACACCTCCCCAGCTCGCCCGCTTTCGTTATAACGTGATGTTGCAACAGGTTCTTAAAGCTGAGGCGACATATATTGCAACATATGTGACATGCACGGCAGAACCCGGTAACACAGATCCAATGATGTTTACAGTAATGTAACCTTCCCGTAAAATGCCCTCACACTTTAAACGCCACCCGGTCCCGTGGAATTGAGGTCGTTAAATGAGACTCAGGAAATACAATAAAAGTTTGGGATGGTTGTCATTAATTGCAGGCACTGCATTACTCAGTGGCTGTAATTCTGCGCTGCTTGACCCTAAAGGACAGATTGGACTGGAACAACGGTCATTGATACTGACGGCATTTGGCCTGATGTTGATTGTCGTTATTCCTGCCATCTTGATGGCTGTTGGTTTTGCCTGGAAGTACCGTGCAAGCAATAAAGATGCGAAGTACAGCCCGAACTGGTCACACTCCAATAAAGTGGAAGCTGTGGTCTGGACGGTGCCTATCTTAATCATCATTTTCCTTGCCGTTCTGACCTGGAAAACCACTCACGCTCTTGAGCCAAGCAAACCGCTGGCGCATGACGAGAAGCCCATTACCATCGAAGTGGTTTCCATGGACTGGAAATGGTTCTTCATCTATCCGGAACAAGGTATCGCTACCGTGAATGAAATCGCCTTCCCGGCGAATACTCCGGTTGAATTCAAAGTGACATCCAACTCCGTGATGAACTCCTTCTTTATCCCGCGTCTGGGTAGCCAGATTTATGCCATGGCCGGCATGCAGACTCGACTGCATCTGATCGCCAACGAAGTCGGTACTTATGATGGTATCTCCGCAAGCTATAGCGGACCAGGCTTCTCCGGTATGAAGTTCAAGGCTATCGCAACAAAGGACCGCGCCGAATTCGACCAATGGGTTGCTAAAGCTAAACAGTCCACGAATACCATGAGCGACATGGCTGCGTTCGAGAAAGTGGCTGCGCCAAGCGAATACAACCAGGTGGAATATTTCTCCAACGTGAAACCGGATTTGTTTAAAGACGTTATTAACAAATTTATGGCTCACGGTAAGAGCATGGACATGACCCAACCCGAAGGTGAGCACAACGCACATGAAGGAATGGAAGGCATGGACATGAGCCACGCGGAATCCGCTCACTAAGGGGCCGAGGAAGAATACGATGTTCGGAAAATTGACGCTGGATGCAGTGCCGTTCCATGAACCCATTGTCATGGTTACGATCGCTGCCATTATCATCGGTGGTGCGGCCTTACTGGGCCTTATCACTTACTTCGGTAAGTGGACCTACCTGTGGAAAGAGTGGCTGACTTCGGTTGACCACAAACGCCTTGGCATCATGTATGTCATCGTCGCAATCGTCATGTTGATTCGTGGCTTTGCCGACGCCATCATGATGCGTAGTCAGCAAGCGCTGGCTTCTGCAGGTGAAGCGGGCTTCCTGCCTCCTCACCACTACGACCAGATCTTCACGGCTCACGGCGTGATTATGATCTTCTTCGTGGCAATGCCATTTGTTATCGGTCTGATGAACCTGGTGGTTCCGCTGCAGATCGGCGCACGTGACGTTGCATTCCCGTTCCTGAACAACCTGAGCTTCTGGTTCACCGTTGTCGGCGTAATCCTGGTTAACCTGTCTCTGGGCGTAGGTGAATTCGCACAGACCGGTTGGCTGGCGTATCCGCCACTTTCGGGAATAGAGTACAGTCCAAGCGTCGGGGTCGACTATTGGATATGGGCAGTCCAGTTGTCCGGTATTGGTACAACCCTGACCGGTATCAACTTCTTTGTGACCATCATTAAGATGCGTGCACCAGGAATGACCATGTTCAAGATGCCGGTGTTTAGCTGGGCATCTCTGTGTGCGAACATCCTGATTATCGCTTCTTTCCCAATCCTGACGGTTACCGTCGCGTTGCTGACCCTGGATCGCTATCTGGGCACCCATTTCTTTACCAACGATATGGGCGGCAACATGATGATGTACATCAACCTGATTTGGGCCTGGGGCCATCCGGAAGTGTACATTCTGGTTCTGCCGGTCTTCGGTGTGTTCTCCGAAATCGCTGCAACCTTCTCGCGTAAACGCCTGTTTGGTTACACCTCACTGGTGTGGGCAACCGTGTGTATCACCGTTCTGTCGTTCGTTGTTTGGCTGCACCACTTCTTCACCATGGGTGCAGGCGCTAACGTAAACGCCTTCTTCGGTATTACCACCATGATTATCGCCATCCCAACCGGGGTGAAGATCTTCAACTGGCTGTTCACCATGTATCAGGGCCGCATCGTATTCCACTCAGCAATGCTGTGGACGATTGGCTTTATCGTCACCTTCTCAGTCGGCGGTATGACCGGCGTGCTGCTGGCGGTTCCGGGTGCAGACTTCGTGCTGCACAACAGTCTGTTCCTGATTGCGCACTTCCATAACGTTATCATCGGCGGCGTGGTATTTGGCTGCTTCGCAGGTATGACCTACTGGTGGCCAAAAGCGTTTGGCTTCACGCTGAACGAAACATGGGGTAAACGCGCATTCTGGTTCTGGATCATCGGCTTCTTCGTCGCATTTATGCCGCTGTACGTACTGGGCTTTATGGGTATGACCCGTCGCCTCAGCCAGCAGATTGACCCTCAGTTCCACCCAATGCTGGTCGTTGCCGCTTGCGGTGCCGCGCTGATTGCACTGGGTATCCTGTGCCAGCTGATTCAGATCTACGTGTCTATTCGTGACCGCGAGCAGAACCGTGACCTGACCGGTGACCCATGGGGTGGTCGTACGCTGGAGTGGGCAACCTCTTCCCCGCCTCCGTTCTATAACTTTGCCGTTGTGCCACACGTCCACGAGCGTGATGCCTTCTGGGAAATGAAAGAGAAAGGTGAAGCGTACAAGCAGCCTGCGCATTATGAAGAGATTCATATGCCGAAAAACAGCGGTGCAGGTGTCGTCATTACGGCCTTCGCAACACTGTTTGGTTTCGCCATGATCTGGCATATCTGGTGGCTGGCGATTGCAAGCTTCGCAGGCATGATCATCAGCTGGATCGTGAAAAGCTTTGATGAAGACGTGGATTACTACGTGCCGGTACCGGAAGTCGAAAAACTGGAAAACCAGCATTTCGATGAGATTACAAAGGCAGGGCTGAAAAATGGCAACTGATACTTTAACGCACGCGAATGCCCACGCGCACGAACACGGGCACCACGATGCAGGCCAGACCAAAATCTTCGGATTTTGGGTCTACCTGATGAGCGACTGCATTCTGTTCTCTATTCTGTTTGCAACCTACGCCGTTCTGGTGAACGGCACCGCAGGTGGCCCAACAGGTAAGGACATTTTTGAACTGCCGTTCGTTCTGGTTGAAACATTCCTGCTGTTATTCAGCTCCATTACTTACGGCATGGCAGCTATCGCCATGTACAAGAACAACAAGAGCCAGGTTATCTCCTGGCTGGCGTTGACCTTCTTGTTCGGTGCCGGCTTCATCGGGATGGAACTCTATGAATTCCATCACCTGATTGTTAACGGTATGGGCCCGGATCGCAGCGGCTTCCTTTCTGCGTTCTTCGCGCTGGTCGGCACGCACGGTCTGCACGTCACCTCCGGTCTTATCTGGATGGCGGTGCTGATGGTGCAAGTTGCTCGTCGCGGCCTGACCAGCACTAACCGTACCCGTATCATGTGCCTGAGCCTGTTCTGGCACTTCCTGGACGTGGTGTGGATCTGTGTGTTCACTGTTGTTTATCTGATGGGGGCGATGTAATGAGTCATTCTAACGAGAGCGGCGGCGCATCCCATGGCAGCGTAAAAACCTACATGACAGGTTTTATCCTGTCGATCATCCTGACGGTCATTCCGTTCTGGATGGTCATGACAGGTTCTGCTTCTCCGGCCGTCATTCTGGGAACTATTCTGGCAATGGCAGTGGTACAGATTCTGGTGCACCTGGTGTGCTTCCTGCACATGAATAGCAAATCTGATGAAGGTTGGAACATGACGGCCTTTGTCTTTACTGTGCTAATCATCGCCATCCTGGTTGTGGGCTCCATCTGGATTATGTGGAACCTTAACTACAACATGATGATGCACTAAGAGCGGCGATTATGATGTTTAAGCAATACCTGCAAGTAACGAAACCAGGCATCATCTTTGGCAACCTGATCTCGGTGATTGGGGGGTTCCTGCTGGCCTCGAAGGGCAGCATTGATTATCCCCTGTTTATCTACACGTTGGTTGGGGTGTCACTGGTTGTGGCGTCGGGTTGTGTATTTAACAACTACATCGACAGGGATATCGACAGGAAGATGGAGAGGACCAAAAACCGCGTGCTGGTTAAAGGTCTGATATCCCCTGCGGTCTCGCTGGTATACGCCACCTTGCTGGGTATTGCTGGCTTTATGCTGCTGTGGTTTGGCGCGAACCCTCTGGCCTGCTGGCTGGGGGTAATGGGCTTCGTGGTTTATGTAGGCGTTTATAGCCTGTATATGAAGCGTCATTCCGTTTACGGTACGCTGATTGGCTCACTCTCCGGCGCTGCGCCGCCGGTGATTGGCTACTGCGCCGTAACCGGTGTGTTCGATAGCGGTGCGTTGATTCTGCTGGCTATTTTCAGCCTGTGGCAGATGCCGCACTCTTACGCGATTGCGATTTTCCGCTTCAAGGATTATCAGGCTGCCAACATCCCGGTGCTGCCGGTGGTGAAAGGTATTTCGGTCGCGAAAAACCATATCACGCTTTACATCGTGGCGTTTGCTATTGCCACGCTGATGCTAACCCTGGGCGGCTATGCCGGTTATAAATACCTGATTGTTGCTGCGGCGGTGAGCGTCTGGTGGTTGGGCATGGCGCTGCGCGGTTATAAAGTGGAAGATGACAGAGTCTGGGCGCGCAAGCTGTTCGGTTTCTCCATCATCGCCATTACCGCGCTTTCCGTGATGATGTCCGTCGATTTTATGGTGCCAAACTCGCAGAACCTGCTGACTTACGTCTGGTAAGTTAATCGTCACCTCTTCTATGCCGGATGGCGGCTGACGCCTTATCCGGCCTACAAAAAAGCACATTGCTTGTAGGCCGGATAAGATACGTGAGTATCGTCATCCGGCATTTCCGTCTCCAGCCAACGCCCCTCACAACCCCAACATTTGTTAATAAAGCGCATATTTACCCAGCCAGCTTAGCGCTTTACACTAGGCGCGAAATTAATACAGAGGTGGGAATGAACGATTACAAAATGACGCCCGGTGAGTTGCGCGCCACCTGGGGTTTAGGGACCGTATTCTCTCTGCGCATGCTTGGCATGTTTATGGTCCTGCCAGTTCTGACCACGTACGGTATGGCGTTACAAGGTGCCAGCGAAGCGCTTATAGGCCTTGCCATCGGCATTTATGGCCTGGCGCAAGCCGTCTTCCAGATCCCTTTTGGACTGGTCTCTGACCGCATCGGTCGAAAGCCCCTTATTGTTGGCGGACTGGCAATATTCGTCTTCGGTAGCGTGATTGCCGCACTGTCGGACTCCATCTGGGGCATTATTCTCGGTCGTGCGCTGCAGGGTTCCGGGGCGATTGCCGCCGCTGTGATGGCGCTGCTTTCCGATTTAACCCGTGAACAAAACCGCACAAAAGCAATGGCGTTTATCGGCGTCAGCTTTGGTATCACCTTCGCCATTGCGATGGTGCTAGGACCAATCGTTACCCATGCGCTGGGACTACACGCGCTGTTCTGGATGATCGCAGCTCTTGCTACCACGGGTATTGTGCTAACCATTTGGGTCGTTCCCAATAGCACCACCCATGTGCTTAACCGCGAATCAGGCATGGTCAAAGACAGCTTCAGTAAAGTCCTGGCGGAGCCTAAACTGCTGAAGCTCAATTTCGGCATCATGTGCCTACATATTTTACTGATGTCCACCTTCGTCGCCTTACCAGGCCAACTGGCGAAAGCGGGCTTCCCCGCCGCAGAGCACTGGAAAATTTATCTGGTGACGATGCTGCTGTCCTTTATCTCCGTGGTGCCGTTCATCATTTACGCCGAAGTGAAGCGCAAGATGAAACGCGTGTTCCTCGCCTGCGTGTTACTGATCCTTATCGCAGAGATTGTATTGTGGAGCGCTAACATTCGATTCTGGGGTCTGATTGCCGGCGTGCAAATATTCTTCCTCGCCTTCAACCTGATGGAAGCCCTCCTCCCCTCGCTTATCAGCAAAGAGTCCCCCGCAGGCTATAAAGGCACGGCGATGGGCGTTTACTCCACCAGCCAGTTTCTTGGCGTGGCGATTGGCGGTTCGCTCGGCGGTTGGGTGGTCGAAATGTTTGATGGTCAGGCCGTATTCCTGGCCGGTGCGCTTCTGGCGGCAGTTTGGTTGGCGGTGGCCAGTACAATGAAAGAGCCGCCGTATGTCAGCAGTCTGCGTATTGAGATCCCGTCAGAGATTGCAGCAGATGACACGCTTAAACAGCGCCTGCTGGCAAAAGAAGGCGTCAGTGAAGTATTACTGGTGGCAAAAGAGCATTCGGCCTACGTGAAGATCGACAGTAAAGTGACGAATCGATTTGAAGTTGAACAGACGATTAGCCAGGCTTGAAGATGAGATTTGTCAGATGGCGGCTCACGCCATCTGACATAACGACTTAATCGCGGAAGTTCTTGAACTGGAACGGCTGGCCGAGATCGCCACCGCGAACCAGCGCCATAACGGATTGCAGATCGTCACGCGCCTTACCGGTTACACGAATTTCTTCACCCTGAATCTGTGCCTGCACCTTCAGTTTGCTGTCTTTGATCAGCTTGACGATTTTCTTCTGCACTGCGCTTTCAATGCCTTGTTTCAGCTTAGCTTCGACAAACCAGGTTTTACCGCTGTGCACGAAAGTTTCTGGTACATCCAGCGACGTGCCTTCAATACCACGTTTCAGCAGTTTGGCACGCAAAATATCCAGCAACTGATTAACCTGGAAATCAGACTCGCTCAGCACCTTAATCGTCTTATTTGACTCGTTCAGCTCAAAGGTGGCCTCAACGCCACGAAAATCGAAGCGTGACTCCACTTCGCGGCTGGCATTATCGACCGCGTTACGGGCTTCCTGAAGATCAACTTCAGAAACAATATCGAAAGATGGCATCTTTTCCTCTCCCTTCATTTTTGATGCGAAGCATAATACCTGCAAAGTTACTCAACAGACAGCGCTATACTAGGCTGTATCCTTTAATTGTACGTGGTACTGATAGCTGCGAACAATAATGGGATGTAGCGGATATGGATTAACACCTGGTGCTGTTGCAGGTGAGGAGGAAGAATGAAAATTACCGTACTGGGATGCGGAGCGTTAGGACAGCTGTGGCTTACAGCGCTGTGCAAACATGGACATGAGGTGCAAGGGTGGCTACGCGTGCCACAACCTTATTGCAGCGTGAACCTGATTGACACGGATGGATCCGTTTTTAATGAATCCCTGACGGCAAACGACCCCGATTTTTTGGCGAAAAGCGATCTGCTGCTGGTGACACTAAAAGCCTGGCAGGTTTCTGACGCAGTCAAAAGCCTGGCCGCTATTCTGCCTGAAACCACGCCCATTCTGTTAATTCACAACGGTATGGGGACAATTGAAGAACTGCATAGCATTCGGCAACCCCTGTTGATGGGTACGACCACTCACGCGGCACGCCGTGATGGGAACGTTATTATTCATGTCGCCCAGGGCACAACGCGTATTGGCCCGGCACGTGAACAAGATGGCGATTTCAGCTATCTGGCTGAAATCCTGCAAGATGTCCTGCCCGATGTCGCCTGGCACAACACTATTCGCGCTGAGCTGTGGCGTAAGCTGGCTGTGAACTGTGTCATTAACCCACTCACCGCACTCTGGAACTGTCCCAACGGCGAACTGCGTCAGCATCCAGAAAAAATAGCATTGATATGCGAGGAAGTGGCGGCGGTCATTGAGCGCGAAGGTCATCACACATCAGCGGATGATTTACGTTATTATGTCGAGCAAGTAATTGACAGCACGGCAGAAAATATCTCATCGATGCTGCAGGACATTCGTGCCTTGCGTCATACGGAGATCGACTACATTACCGGTTATTTGTTAAAACGCGCACGTGCGCACGGCATCGCCGTCCCGGAAAATGCCCGCCTGTTTGAAATGGTAAAGCGAAAGGAGAGTGAGTATGAGCGCTCAGGCACTGGTTTGCCTCGCCCCTGGTAGTGAAGAGACCGAAGCGGTCACCACTATCGATCTACTGGTTCGTGGCGGCATTAAGGTCACGACCGCAAGCGTCGCCAGCGATGGCAACCTGACGATTGTCTGTTCGCGTGGCGTGAAGTTACTGGCTGATGCGCCCCTGGTCGAAGTTGCGGACGGCGATTTCGACATTATCGTGTTGCCGGGTGGCATTAAAGGCGCTGAATGTTTTCGTGACAGCCCGTTGCTTATCGAAACGGTGAAGCAATTCCATCGTTCCGGACGTATTGTCGCCGCAATTTGTGCCGCTGCCGCCACCGTGCTCGTCCCGCACGATATTTTCCCCGTCGGTAATATGACTGGTTTCCCGGCGCTGAAAGACAAAATCCCATCTGAACAATGGCAGGACAAGCGCGTCGTATGGGATCCACGCGTCAACCTGTTAACCAGCCAGGGACCGGGGACTTCCATCGATTTCGGTTTAAAAATTATCGATCTACTGGTCGGGCGAGAAAAAGCTCATGAAGTGGCGTCACAACTGGTGATGGCTGCAGGCATTTATAACTACTACGAGTAAGCATGCTTGCCGGATGGCGGCGTAACCGCCTTATCCGGCCTACAACACGGTGTTTACTCAATTACGGGCGATACACCTTCACGTTTTCAAAGCCCTGCTCGCGCAGATACAGCGCCTGCAGGCGGCTCATCACCCCGCGTTCACACCACAGCAGCCAGGTTTTATTCTGGTCCAGATCGCCGAATTTAGTGCTCAACTTGTAGAACGGCAGAGAAACCACGTCCACACCTTCCACCTTCAGCGGTTTGTCATCCTGTTCATCCACGGAGCGAATATCCAGAATCACATCGTTCGGACCGAATCCGCTCACGGTTTCAACTTCCACCACGGTCTGCTGCGTCTGCTGGGCGATGTCGCGAATGTCAATATTGTTCGCTTCTTCAACCACTTTATCGAGGATCGAGAAATCAAAGTTTTCTTCTTCGGCCTCAATCTTCGCTTTAACCGCTTTCACCGTCGGGCTTTTTGAAATCACACCGCAGTATTCCGGCATGGTACGGGCGAAGTCTTCAGTACCGATTTCACGCGCCAGATTAATGATGTGCTCTTTATCATGAGAGATTAGCGGGCGCAGGATCAGCGTATCCGAAACGTTATCGATCAAGCGCAGGTTGGTTAGCGTCTGGCTGGACACCTGGCCCAGCGCTTCACCGGTCACCAGCGCCTGTACGCCATAGCGTTCAGCCACTTTAGACGCCGCACGGACCATCATGCGCTTAAGGACCACGCCCATCTGGCCGTCGTCGACTTTTTCCAGGATCTCACCGACTACCGGCTCAAAGTTGATAGCAACAAAGCGTACGCGATGTGAGCTACCAAAACGGTTCCACAGATAATGCGCCACCTGGCGAACGCCGATTTCATGCGCTGCGCCGCCGAGGTTGAAGAAGCAATAGTGTACGCGGCAGCCGCGACGCATCAGCATGTAGCTGGACACACCGGAGTCAAAACCACCGGAGATCAGCGACAGAACGTCTTCTTGTGTACCAATCGGGAAACCGCCGATACCTTCATAGCGGCCTTTAACCAGCAGCAGACGGTCGTTTTCGATTTCAAGATTAACCGTCACATCCGGCTTCGTCAGCTTCACGCGCGCAGATTCAATATGCTGATTCAGTCCGCCGCCAACATAACGTTCCACCTCGATGGAGCTAAACTCATGCTTGCCGCGGCGCTTGACGCGCACACAGAAGGTTTTTCCTTCCAGTTGATCGCGGTATTGCACCAGTGCTTTCTCGAAAATATCGTGCATATCGGTAAACGGCACGTCTTCTACTTCGAGAATATGGTGAATACCCGGGATTCGGGTTAACGCGTCACGAATATCCAGACGCTGGCTTTCATCTTTGGCGCGAACCTCAACGTGATCCCAGTGACGGACAACGGCAAGGTCTTCATCGTAGTGCTTTAAAACGTTACGGATGTTCCCTGTCAGAATTTTTATAAAGCGCAAACGCACAGATTGGCTTTTGATGGTGATTTCTGGGAACAATTTAATGATAAACTTCATGGCGGCAATGGTTCTTTGGCAAGTCTGAACGACTTGTGATGGAAAATAATACAGCAGCCCATACCCGCGACTGCATCCAGGCGCGCAAGTATACCACCATCGCGCGGCTACTGTGCACATTGCGCGTTATTTGCTTATCAGTGCGAGTCCGTTACCATAGTCTTGTGCTGTCAATACAGAGAGTCAGACATTCATTATGCCGAAGAAAAATGAAGCGCCCGCCAGTTTTGAAACTGCGCTGAGCGAGCTGGAACAGATTGTCACCCGTCTGGAAAGCGGCGATTTGCCGCTGGAAGAGGCGCTGAACGAATTCGAACGTGGCGTACAGCTGGCACGTCAGGGACAAGTCAAATTGCAACAGGCTGAACAGCGCGTGCAAATCCTGCTGTCAGAAACTGAAGACGCCGCCCTCACGCCTTTTACACCGGATAATGAGTAAATGGATTTTACGCAGCAGCTACAGACTTGCGTTGAGCAGGCTAACCAGGCACTGAGCCGTTTTATCGCGCCACTGCCCTTTCAGAACACTCCCGTGGTCGAAACCATGCAATATGGCGCATTATTAGGCGGCAAACGTCTGCGCCCATTTTTGGTTTATGCTACCGGTCAGATGTTTGGCGTGAGCCTGAGTACGCTTGACGCCCCCGCCGCCGCGGTTGAGTGCATCCATGCCTATTCGCTGATGCACGACGATTTACCCGCGATGGACGACGATGATCTGCGTCGCGGTCTGCCAACCTGCCACGTCAAGTTTGGCGAAGCGAATGCGATTCTGGCCGGTGATGCGCTGCAAACGCTGGCGTTCTCTATTATCAGCGACGCCCCGATGCCAGAAGTCACCGACCGTGACCGCATCGCCATGATCTCTGAACTGGCTCAAGCCAGCGGTATCGCCGGTATGTGTGGCGGTCAGGCGCTGGATCTGGCAGCAGAAGGTCAGCAGGTAGAACTGGCGGCGCTGGAGCGCATTCATCGCCATAAAACCGGCGCATTGATTCGCGCCGCCGTTCGTTTGGGTGCGTTAAGTGCTGGAGATAAAGGGAGAGAACTTCTGCCGATACTCGACAAATACGCCGAAAGTATCGGCCTGGCCTTCCAGGTTCAGGATGACATACTGGATGTGGTAGGCGATACTGCAACATTGGGTAAACGTCAGGGTGCCGACCAGCAGCTTGGCAAAAGTACCTATCCTGCACTTCTGGGTCTTGAGCAAGCCCGGAATAAAGCCCGGGATTTAATTGAGGATGCCCGCCAGTCGTTAAGTTTGCTGGCCGCACAATCTCTCGATACCTCGGCACTGGAAGCGCTAGCGGACTACATAATCCAGCGTGATAAATAAACCAACATATCCAATGAGCTTGCGATGAGTTTTGATATAGCCAAATACCCGACCCTGGCGTTGGTCGACTCCACCCAGGAGTTAAGACTGCTGCCAAAAGAGAGCCTGCCTAAGCTTTGCGACGAACTGCGCCGCTATTTGCTCGACAGCGTGAGCCGTTCCAGCGGGCACTTCGCCTCTGGTCTGGGCACGGTGGAACTCACCGTCGCGCTGCACTATGTCTACAACACCCCGTTCGACCAGTTAATCTGGGATGTGGGACATCAGGCTTATCCGCACAAAATTCTTACCGGCCGCCGCGATAAGATTGGCACTATTCGCCAGAAAGGCGGCCTGCATCCGTTCCCGTGGCGCGGCGAGAGTGAGTATGACGTACTGAGCGTTGGCCACTCCTCAACCTCTATCAGCGCAGGCATCGGCATTGCAGTTGCCGCCGAGAAAGAAGGCAAAGAGCGCCGCACCGTATGCGTCATTGGCGACGGTGCCATCACCGCCGGGATGGCGTTTGAAGCGATGAACCATGCGGGCGATATTAAGCCTGACATGCTGGTTATCCTCAACGACAACGAAATGTCGATTTCGGAAAACGTCGGTGCGCTGAATAACCATCTGGCGCAACTGCTCTCTGGAAAACTCTATTCGTCGTTGCGCGAAGGCGGGAAGAAAGTGTTCTCCGGCGTTCCGCCGATTAAAGAGCTGCTCAAACGTACCGAAGAACACATTAAAGGCATGGTTGTGCCGGGTACGCTGTTTGAAGAACTGGGCTTTAACTATATCGGTCCGGTAGACGGTCACGACGTGCTGGGCCTTATCACCACGCTGAAAAACATGCGGGATCTGAAAGGCCCGCAGTTCTTGCACATCATGACTAAAAAAGGTCGTGGCTACGAACCGGCGGAAAAAGATCCGATCACCTTCCACGCGGTGCCCAAATTCGATCCGTCCAGCGGATGTCTGCCGAAAAGCAGCGGCGGTCTGCCGAGCTATTCAAAAATCTTCGGTGACTGGCTGTGTGAAACTGCAGCAAAAGACAACAAGCTGATGGCGATTACCCCGGCAATGCGTGAAGGCTCCGGTATGGTGGAGTTTTCCCGTAAATTCCCGGATCGCTACTTCGACGTGGCCATTGCCGAGCAGCATGCAGTGACCTTTGCGGCTGGCCTGGCGATTGGTGGTTATAAACCCATCGTCGCTATCTATTCCACGTTCCTGCAACGCGCCTACGATCAGGTGCTGCACGATGTTGCCATTCAGAAGCTGCCGGTCCTGTTCGCCGTTGACCGGGCAGGAATCGTGGGTGCCGATGGGCAAACTCACCAGGGGGCGTTCGATCTTTCCTTCCTGCGCTGCATCCCAGAAATGGTCATTATGACCCCGAGCGATGAGAACGAATGTCGCCAAATGTTATTTACCGGCTATCACTACAACAATGGCCCAACGGTCGTGCGTTATCCCCGCGGTACTGCCGTAGGTGTTGAGCTGACGCCGCTGGAGCAATTGCCTATCGGTAAAGGTATCGTCAAGCGTCACGGTGAGAAACTGGCGATTCTGAACTTCGGTACGCTGATGCCGGAAGCGGCTCAGGTCGCGGAATCGCTGAACGCAACGCTGGTCGATATGCGCTTCGTGAAACCGCTGGATGAAGCACTGATTCTGGAAATGGCAGCACAGCACGACGTGCTGGTGACGATTGAAGAAAACGCCATTATGGGCGGCGCAGGCAGCGGTGTAAACGAAGTGCTGATGGCGCACCGTAAGCCGGTTCCGGTACTGAATATCGGCCTGCCTGACTTCTTCATTCCCCAGGGTACTCAGGACGAGGCTCGCGCCGAACTGGGCCTGGATGCAGCCGGAATTGAGGCCAAAATCAAGGCCTGGCTGGCATAATCCCCCCCTCGCTCCTGCTATGCTTAATGAATAACACGCTAAGCAGGAGCGAATTTATGCAATACAACACCTTAGGAAAAACAGACCTTCGGGTCTCCCGCCTTTGTCTGGGCTGCATGACGTTTGGCGAACCCAATCGCGGCAATCACGCCTGGACGCTACCAGAAGAGAGTAGTCGCCCGATTATCAAACATGCCCTTGAGGGTGGTATTAACTTTTTCGATACCGCAAACAGTTACTCCGCAGGCAGCAGTGAGGAAATTGTCGGCCGTGCGCTGCGCGATTTCGCTCGTCGGGATGACGTCGTAGTAGCCACCAAAGTTTTTCACCGTGTTGACGACCTGCCGGAAGGATTATCCCGTGCGCAAATTCTGCGTTCTATTGATGACAGTCTGAAGCGTCTTGGTATGGACTATGTCGATATCCTACAAATTCACCGTTGGGACTACAACACGCCCATTGAAGAAACGCTGGAAGCGCTTAATGACGTCGTGAAAGCCGGAAAAGCGCGCTACATCGGCGCATCATCCATGCACGCTTCGCAGTTTGCTCAGGCACTGGCCCTGCAGAAACAACACGGTTGGGCACAATTTGTTAGCATGCAGGATCACTACAACCTGATCTACCGCGAAGAAGAACGCGAAATGCTACCACTTTGCTCTCAGGAAGGTGTGGCGGTGATCCCATGGAGTCCGCTGGCACGTGGTCGCCTGACGCGCCCGTGGGGAGAAACCACCGCACGCCTGGTTTCCGATGAAGTCGGCAAAAACCTGTACGAAGAAAGTGATGAAAACGACGCGCAAATTGCTGCACGATTGACTGGCGTCAGTGAAGAACTGGGCGCTACACGAGCGCAGGTCGCTCTGGCATGGCTGTTAAGCAAACCTGGCGTCGCCGCACCGATTATCGGCACATCGCGTGAAGAACAGTTGGATGAATTACTTAATGCGGTAGATTTAACGCTGAAACCAGAGCACATTGCCGAACTGGAAATGCCGTACAAACAGCATCCGGTGGTGGGATTTAAATAAGCGCGGTTGTAGATCGTAGGCCCGATAAGCGCCGCGCCATCGGGCAATCAGTGCCGGATACGCTATGCTTATCCGGCCTACAACGGCCTCAAAAAGGGGTTAAATGATGCCTACCGGCCAGTGATGGCCAATAAAGTACAGTATCCCGGCGGACAGTATCCCGGCCACGATATCATCGATCATGATCCCCGTGCCACCATGTACGTTACGATCGAACCAGCGAATCGGCCAGGGTTTCCACATATCCAGAATACGGAAAATCACAAATCCAGCGGCAACCCACTGCCAGTCGTTGGTCGGCAGCGCCATCAGGGTTATCCACATTCCGACAAACTCGTCCCAGACAATGCTGCCGTGATCGTGCACACCCATATCTTTTGCCGTTTGATGGCACAGATAGACGCCAATACAGATCGACAGCATGACTACCAGTGAATAGAGTTGCCACGGCAGAAATGTCATTAAATACCAAAATGGGATCGCCGCCAGCGATCCCATGGTGCCCGGTACAATCGGGCTCAATCCACTGCCAAATCCGGTAGCCAGCAGGTGCCACGGATTACGCATGCTCAAACGGCTTTTTGCGACATCTTTTTTAAGGCGCGGCAAAATGGTCATATCCTTTCCAGTCAAACGTGACGGGCTTTCCATCACGCGTAAAATGAATGCCTTCCACATCCGCACTCATCTGCCCAATGCAGGTAAACGGTGTGCCGAGATGCCCCAGCGCGACGTCCAGCGCCCCACGATTCATTTCCGGTACGGTAAAGCATAACTCATAATCTTCACCGCCCGAGAGCGCCCAACGCAACGCCTGTTCAGGCTCGACGTATTGGGTAAACGCAGTGGAATATGGCAGTGCATCAACGTTAATCCGTGCGCCGCAGCCACTGGCATTAACGATATGCCCCAGATCTGAAATCAGACCGTCCGAGAGATCGATAGCGGCACTCGCCAGGTCGCGCAGGGCTTGCCCTTGTAAAATTCGCGGCGTGGGACGCAGGTGCCGCTTGAGCAGATAGTCAGCATCTTTGGCATCAGTTACCTGCAATCGGTTTTGCAGAATAGCCAACCCGGCAGCGCTGTCGCCCGGCGTACCGGTAACGTAAATCCAGTCGCCCGGCTTCGCACCGGAGCGTTTTAAGGCCCGTCCAACCGGGACGTAGCCATGAATACCCAGCGTCATCGACAGTGGCCCACGTGTGGTGTCACCGCCAATCAACTGCATATCATAGTAATTCAGGAGCTCAAACAGGCCATCACTGAAAGCTTCAAGCCAGGCTTCATCGACGTCAGGCAATGTGATTGCCAGCGTCAGCCATGCAGGATCAGCCCCCATCGCCGCCAGATCGCTCAAGTTCACCGCCAGCGCTTTCCAGGCAAGGTCTGTGGGATCGATATCGGGGAGGAAGTGGTTGCCTGCCACCAGCGTATCGGTGCTGATCGCCAGCGTCTGTTTTTCAGGGATGTTCAGAAGTGCGCAATCGTCGCCAATACCGGTTTCGACATCAAGACGAGAGCTTCTTACGCGGTCAAAATAACGGGCAATCAGGGAAAACTCGCCACATGCCATACGTTATGCCTCAGCAGGAAAAAAGAAAAAGCCGGGGACAGTGGAAACAGGTTCCACCCTCCAGCCGGCCTCGGGATCACTTTTTGTTGGGGCGAATCACAGGTGCTGCTTTATCCAGTACGCCGTTGACGAATTTGTGGCTATCTTCAGCGCCGAAGGTTTTCGCCAGTTCAATCGCTTCGTTAATGGCCACTTTATACGGCACATCACTACGCTTAGACAGTTCAAACAGCGCAATACGCAGCACGGCTTTTTCTACCTGACCCAGCTCTTCCAACAGGCGAGACAGGTAAGGCTTCATCAGTCCATCCAGGTACGCGCTGTTAGTCGCCACCCCGGACAGCAGTTCACGGAAATACAGAACGTCGACATCTTTTACGTCCTGTTCCGCCAGGAACTGGTATTCAACATCAGCGATGTCGTTCTGGGACAACTGCCAGGAGTAGAGCGCCTGGACGGCACACTCACGGGCGCGGCGACGAGCAGCAGGTTTCACGGATTTCCCCTTACAAAAATCAGGCCTTAATGGCTTTCAATACATTAATCATTTCAAGCGCAGTCAGTGCAGCTTCTGCGCCTTTGTTGCCGGCTTTGGTGCCAGCACGTTCGATGGCTTGTTCAATACTTTCGGTGGTCAGAACACCGAAGGCTACCGGGATACCGCTGTCCTGAGCGACATGCGCCAGGCCATTGCTTGCACCGCCAGCCACATATTCGAAGTGTGCGGTACCGCCACGGATAACCGTACCCAGCGCAATCACCGCGTCATATTTACCGGTTTTTGCCAGTGCGTCAGCCGCCAGCGGCAGCTCATACGCGCCTGGAACCCAAACGACGGTAATATTTTCATCTTTAACCTGACCAATACGTTTCAGGGCGTCGATCGCACCTTCCAGCAGGCTGTCATTGATAAAGTTGTTGAAACGCGCAATGGTGATGGCGACGCGAGCGTCCGGGGTAGCAACGTTAGCTTCAATAATGTTCATATTCTTCCTTCGGATTCACTAGACCCCGCAGGGGGGCGGATTTTATCATAATAATCTGTGCGCTGCTTCCCTTTCGAACCGGGAGATCATGCGCCCACTAAATGCAGGCAAAGGTCCGGACCTACATGGCGTATTTCGTTGAATTTGAAATGGGGGGCGTCAGCCAGTTTCTCAAGGCCTGGAAGCACACATAATCCTCGGGCATCGCTCCCTAACAGTTTAGGCGCAACATAGACGATTAGCTCATCCACCACGCCGGCCTGTAATAACGCACCTGCGAGTGTTGGCCCGGCCTCAACCCAAATGCTGTTAATTTGCTGCTTGCCCAACTGCATCATCAACACCACCAGATCCAGATGCCCGTTATGTTCCGGCACCTTCAGGCTACGAACCGTTTCCGGCCAGCTGCGAGGATCGTCCTGGGTACGGACAATCCAGGTTTCTCCGGGCTGTTGCACAATGCGATGCGCCGGTGTCACCTGGTTCTGGCTATCAAGTACAATTCGGATTGGCTGACGCACATTTTCCTGCGGATAACTCGCCTGGGTTGACTCCCCCAGTTCTTCCCAACGAACGGTAAGCTGAGGGTCATCCGCCAGTACCGTGGCACTGCTGGTTAAAATGGCATGACTTTGCGCGCGCAGGCGTTGCACATCGCGACGTGCCTGCGGCGAGGTGATCCACTGGCTTTCACCACTGGCCATCGCCGTACGCCCATCAAGCGAGGCACCCAGCTTGAGCTGTACGTAAGGGAATCCGGTACGCATCCGTTTGAGAAAGCCCTTATTAAGCTGCTCAACTTCGCTCATCATCAGGCCATGGCTGACGTCAACGCCCGCCTGCTGCAAGCGATAAAGCCCGCGGCCAGCGACCTGTGGATTGGGATCCTGCATAGCGGCAACCACACGCGTCACACCGGCGGCGATCAGCGCATCGCAGCACGGCGGCGTGCGACCATGATGGCTACAGGGTTCAAGCGTAACGTAGGCCGTTGCCCCCTGCGCTTTTTCTCCCGCCATACGCAGAGCATGGACTTCGGCATGAGGCTCGCCCGCGCGATGGTGGTACCCCTCACCGACGATCTCCCCATCTTTCACAATCACGCAGCCCACGTTGGGGTTGGGGTGAGTGGTAAAACGTCCGCGCGCAGCAAGCTTCAGCGCTCGCGCCATGTACAATTCATCCTGCATGGCTTAGTCCTGTAGGCGAGCAATCTCTTCGCCAAATTCTTTGATATCTTCGAAGCTCCGGTAAACCGAGGCAAAGCGGATGTAAGCGACTTTATCGAGCTTTTTCAACTGCTCCATCACCAGATTGCCAATCATCTTACTCGGCACTTCACGCTCGCCTGTCGCACGCAGCTGTGATTTTATATGGTTTAACGCCATTTCGACGTCATCAGCGCTGACCGGACGTTTTTCAAGCGCTCTGAGCATGCCGCTACGCAGCTTCTCTTCATTAAAGGGTTCACGCACATCGTTGCTTTTTACAACGCGCGGCATAACAAGTTCAGCCACCTCAAAGGTGGTGAAACGTTCGTTACAGACCAGACACTGTCGGCGGCGGCGTACCGAAGAGCCCTCGCCCACAAGACGAGAGTCAATTACCTTAGTGTCTACGGCGAAACAGAATGGGCAATGCATACGGCGTCCTGTACCTTAGTGGTTCGCAGAAATCTATTTTACCCTGAACTGGCGTGACAACAAAGGCGCAGCGCTTTTGAGACAAAGGATCGATGCCTTCGTGCTCTGCGCACACTACCATTATGCTATCGCGACAATGAAGGAAGTAATAACAATGACAAGACGTTACCTAAGAATTCTCCTGGTGGGAAGCCTCTTTAGCCTCAGCGCCTGTGCACAACAAAGCGAAGTACGCCAGATGCATCAAAGCGTTAGCACGTTGAATAAAGAGATGACGCAGCTCAATCAGGAAACGGTAAAAATTACGCAACAAAATATGTTGAATGCCAAATCGACCAGTGGAGCTTACCTGCTACCCGGTTCCAAAACACCTGCCCGGCTGGATAGTCAGATCGGCACGTTGCGTATGTCGCTGGTGAATATTGCGCCAAATGCGGCAGGAACGCGCCTGACACTGCGTATTCAGGGGGAATCGAATACCCCGCTCCCTGCCTTTAGCGGTACTGTAGAGTACGGACAGATTCAGGGCACCACAGACAACTACCAGGAAGTGAATGTACAGAATCAGTTGATAAACGCCCCGGCAAGTATCCTTGCCCCCAGCGACGTAGATATTCCGTTGCAGCTAAACGGACTGTCTCCTGACCAGTTAGGTTTTGTTCGCATCCACGACATCCAGCCTGTTAGTCAATAAACTTTTTGCGGAACGTTTTTGTGCGTTCCGCAACACCAACTCGCCCCATTTTGTTACTCCTATGACATAAGCGATATTTCCAGTAAAACTTGGCAACATTCATCGGAGCCAGTACAATTCGCCGCCTAAAGTACGCAAACGTGAACGCAATCGATTACGTAAATGATAGAACTGTGAAACAAGACATATTTTTGTGAACAATGATTTTTATAATAAGCTCCGAAGAAATACGAAATATTTAGAAACGCAATTTGCGCCTTTTTCACTCCCGAAAGGGATTTCAAACAGTGGCATACATATGAAAAAAACATTACTTGCAGCCGGTGCAGTGCTGGCGCTCTCCTCGTCATTTACTGTTGCAAACGCGGCAGAAAATGACAAACCGCAATATCTTTCCGACTGGTGGCATCAGAGCGTTAACGTTGTGGGTAGCTACCACACTCGCTTCGGACCGCAGCTCCGTAACGATACCTACCTGGAATACGAAGCGTTTGCCAAGAAAGATTGGTTCGACTTCTATGGTTACATGGATGCACCGGTATTCTTCGGTGGTAACACCGATGCGAAAGGTATCTGGAACCACGGCTCTCCGCTGTTCATGGAAATCGAACCCCGTTTCTCCATCGACAAACTGACCGGTACCGACCTGAGCTTCGGTCCGTTCAAAGAGTGGTATTTCGCGAACAACTACATCTACGACATGGGTCGTAACAAAGATGGCCGCCAGAGTACCTGGTACATGGGTCTGGGTACCGACATCGACACCGGCTTGCCGATGAACCTGTCCATGAACGTGTACGCTAAGTACCAGTGGCAGAACTACGGTGCTGAGAACGAAAATGATTGGGACGGCTACCGTTTCAAAGTGAAGTACTTTGTACCGATTACCGAACTGTGGGGCGGTAACCTGAGCTACATCGGTTTTACCAACTTTGACTGGGGTTCCGATCTGGGTGATAAGAGCGCCTACGCTGAGAATGGCATTAAACAGCGTACTAACAACTCTATCGCCTCCAGCCACATTCTGGCGCTAAACTATGACCACTGGCATTATTCTGTCGTTGCCCGTTACTGGCACAACGGTGGTCAGTGGAACGATAACGCGGATCTGAACTGGATGAATGAAAACGTTCGTTCTACCGGTTGGGGTGGTTACCTGGTTGTAGGTTACAACTTCTAATCCAGTAAATTTATCAAAGACAAGCCAGCTTAACCGCTGGCTTTTTTATGGCTGATCTTCACAGCGTACCTTACGTAAAAAGTCACTTAGCGAACGATCCGCCGATTCGCGAAAATGCCTGTCGAGTGGCGTGATCTTCAGACAACGATCAACGCGAAAACAGCGATAATCGTCACGATTCTCACACCATGCAACCAGCAGCCAGTGCTCGCCCCCGAAAAATAACCCCAACGGCTGAACGTCTCGCCAGGAGAGATTCCCGGACTCATCGCGATAATGCAGCGCCAGAATCTGCTGCGCCGAAACCGCGCGATGAATAAGATCGAACGCACTACGTGAATGCGGCTGATTACCAAAATCTGGTGCGAAAATCCGCGTTTGTTCGGCCCTGCGCCGACTCTCTGGCGGCAATATCGCCAGCACTTTTTCCTGCGCGGATTCCAGCGCCTGTGAGAGTGAATCCCCGCCCCATGTTTTCAACAGCCGAATCGCTACCATCAACGCTTCTGATTCGTGATGCGTTAACATCAACGGCGGCAGATCAAACCCGGCCATTAAGCGATAGCCACTGCCCACTTCACCCTCAATGGGCACGCCGGATAAAGAGAGATCGCGGATATCGCGATAAATCGTCCGTTCAGAAACCTCAAGACGCTCTGCCAGCAGCGCCGCCGTTGTCACTCGCCTGCCACGCAGGATTTGTACAATCTGAAACAAGCGGTCGGCGCGTCGGGTCATTTTAGTCCTCTGTCCTGAAAATATTACGCGGGTTGATGTAAACCAACACGATTGCCTTCGCTGTCAGTAAACAGCGCAATCGTGCCAATATCCTGCCCCAGTTCGAGCGGGCCAAACACGCACTGGCCGCCCGCGGTAGCGACGCGTTCAAGCGTTGCCACTAAATCATCCGTATGCAGATAAATAATAGCGCCCTGCGCTGAAGGCGTAATACCGTCAAATTTAGCCAGCGCCCCACCAGGAGCAGGCTCCTGATACGGGAATACGGCCAGCTCAGCGCAGTCCATGTTCTCCCGGCGCAAAGAAATCTGCATCACTGGCTCATAAAAAGCGATGGCGCGATCCATTTGTACCACGGGGATTTCAAACCAGTTAATAACGTTTTTCATACATCCTCCTGCCTGTGTGAGTAGTCTCAGAAGGACTATAAGACAGGGCTACTGACAGCATACTGTCAGTAATGTGACGACAGAAAAAGATCATGGTCTGCTGCTAAATCGCAGGCAAAAAAAATCCCGACCTTGCGATCGGGATTCCAGTTCTTTGCCTGCGTTGGTTAAGGCAGAATTGACGGTTGATCCGCCCCTTCTTTCTCGACCTTCTGCTGCAGCATGTGCTCGCGCTTCATACCCAGCTTCAACGCCAGAGCCGAAGCCACATAGATAGACGATGCTGTACCTATGGACACACCGATAAGCATGGTCAGCGAGAAGCCTTCCAGTACCGGGCCACCGAACAGGAACAGCATCAGGATAACCATCAACGTGGTACCGGATGTAATCAACGTACGGTGCAGCGTCTGGGTCAATGACACGTTAAAAATTTCGTAAGGCGTACCGCGACGAATCTTGCGGAAGTTTTCACGAATACGGTCAGATACCACGATACTGTCGTTCAACGAGTAACCGATTACCGACATCAGTGATGCCACGATAGTCAGGTCAATCTCGATATGGAACAACGACAGGATCCCGAGCGTAATGATAACGTCGTGCGCCAATGCGATAACCACACCTGCCGCCAGTCGCCACTCGAAGCGGAAACCAACATAGACCAGGATGGAGATCAGTGCCGCCATCAGCGCCATCGCACCGGTTTGTGCAAGATCGGCCCCCACGCTCGGACCCACGAATTCAATTCGCTTCACCGCCGCGTTTTGGTTGGTGGACTCGTTAATCACACTCAACACTTTGCTGCCCAACACCTGGCCGCCGTCTGCGCCTTCAGTTGGCGGCATACGTACCATAATGTCGTGGCTGCTGCCGAAGTTCTGCAGCAGCGGATCAACGAAGCCCGCTTTCTCCAGCGCATCGCGCATCACGTCCATATCCGCTGGTTTTTCCAGCGTAATTTCAATCACCGTACCACCGGTGAAATCGAGCCCCCAGTTAAACCCACGCACGCCCATCACAATGATGGCCGCAATCAGCAGGAAACCAGAAATGCCGAAAGCCCAGTAGTCCCAGCGCATAAAGTCCCAGACTTTACGGCCGTGGTTCAATTGTTCAACAGTATATTCCTGTGCCACATCGCACTCCTCAGATTGACAGCTTTTTGACGCGCTTGCCGCCATACAACAGGTTTACGATGGCACGTGTACCGACAATCGCGGTAAACATCGACGTCGCCACACCAATACCAGTAGTAATCGCGAACCCTTTAATTGCCCCGGTGCCGACTGCGTACAGGATGATGACCTTGATCAACGTCGTAATGTTCGCATCGAAGATGGAGCTAAATGCACCCGCATAACCTTCATTGATTGCTTGCTGCACCGAACGTCCGTTGCTCAACTCTTCTTTGATACGTTCGTTGATCAGTACGTTAGCATCGACCGCGACGGCAAGGGTTAAGACGATCCCCGCAATACCCGGCATACTCAACGTCGCCCCCGGCAACAGTGACATAATGCCGACAATCAATACCAGGTTGGCAATCAGCGCGCTTGTCGCAATCAGACCGAACTTCTTATAGAAGAAGATCATGAACAGAATTGAAACCACCAGACCGGCCAGACACGCTTCCAGACCCTGTTTAATGTTCTGCATACCCAGGGTTGGGCCGATTGTCCTTTCTTCAACAATCTGAATCGGCGCAATCAATGCACCAGCACGTAACAGCAGGGAAAGCTGACGCGCTTCGTTCGGGTTGTTGATACCGGTAATACGGAAGCTGTTGCCCAGGCGAGACTGGATGTTGGCAATGTTAATCACCTCTTCCTGTTTCACCAGAACGGCACGACCGTTGGCATCTTTCTTACCGCTGTCTTTGTACTCCACGAACAGGGTCGCCATCGGCTTACCGATGTTGTCCTTGGTGAAGTTAGACATGATGTTACCACCTGCGCTATCCAGCGAGATGTTAACCTGCGGCTGATTGTATTCATCCTGGCTGGAAGTGGAATCGGTGATATGGTCACCGGTCAGGATCACGCGCTTGTACAGCACTACTGGCTGACCTTCACGGGATTGTTTCACTTCCGAATCACCCGGAACGCGTCCGGATGCCGCAGCAGACTGGTCAACGTTGGTATTTACCAGACGGAATTCCAGCGTCGCGGTGGCGCCCAAAATTTCTTTCGCACGCGCAGTATCCTGGATACCAGGCAGTTCGACGACGATACGGTCAGCACCCTGACGCTGAACAACAGGTTCAGCAACACCCAGCTGGTTAACACGGTTACGCAGGATGTTGATGTTCTGCTGGACCGCGTATTCACGTGCTTCACTCAGGCGCGCATCGGTCATCACCGCACGCAGCGCATTGCTGCCCTGGCTGGAAATCACCAGATCCTGGTGACGCTTGCTCAGGTAAGAGATCGCTTCATCACGGGCATTTCCATCACGGAAGGTGATGCTCAGACCGTAGTTATCTTCTTTACGAACGGTAGTATAAGGAATGCCTTTTTCTCGCAGATCGCTGCGCAGGCTATCGATATTTTGTTCCTGCAATTTACCCAGTGCGGTGTCCATATCCACTTCCATCAGGAAGTGAACGCCGCCACGCAGATCAAGACCGAGTTTCATCGGTTCTGCGTGAATGGCTGCCAGCCAACGGGGTGTTGCCGGAGCAAGGTTAAGCGCCACGACGTATTGATCACCCAGCACGCCCATCAACACTTCACGTGCGCGCAGTTGGGTATCGGTGGAGTCAAAGCGCGCAAGAATAGCGCCCTCTTCCAGAGCCACAGACTTAGGTGTGATTTTATCTTCTTGTAACGTTTTCTGGACCTGGATCAGCGTTTGCTCACTGGCGGCGGCACCGCGCACGCCAGTGATTTGAACAGCCGGATCCTCACCATACAGGTTGGGAAGTGCGTAAAGCAGGCCGACGACAATAACGACGACCAGCATAATGTACTTCCACAAAGGATAACGGTTTAACACGGCAGTTCCCTTTGGGAAAACAATAAATTACAGCGCCTTCATCGTGCCTTTCGGCAGAACGGCAGCTACGAAATCACGTTTGATAACCACTTCAGTGGTGTCGTTCAGCGCGATAGCGATGTAGCCAGTTTCTGCTACTTTGGTCACGCGACCTACCAGGCCACCGTTAGTCAGCACTTCATCACCCTTGGCAATGGAGCTCATCAGGTTTTTATGTTCTTTGGTACGCTTTTGCTGTGGGCGCAGGATCATGAAGTAGAAAATCAGACCAAACACCACCAGCATCAGAATCAGAGACATCGGGCTGCCCTGCGCCGGAGCACCTGTTGCCGCTACCGCATCAGAAATAAAAAAGCTCATTCAAATTCCCTCATTATTAAAATTAATCAACGTTCAAAGGTGGAACAGGTCGACCCTGACGTTGGTAAAAATCGGTCACGAAGCTCTCTAATTTACCCTCTTCAATAGCCTTGCGTAAACCCGCCATCAAACGCTGGTAGTAGCGAAGGTTATGAATCGTGTTGAGTCGCGCGCCCAATATTTCGTTGCAACGGTCGAGATGATGCAAGTAAGCACGCGAATAATTGCGACAGGTGTAGCAATCACACTCGGCATCGAGCGGACTGGTGTCGCTTTTATGTTTCGCATTACGAATTTTTACCACGCCGTCAGTCACAAACAAATGACCATTACGGGCATTTCGCGTTGGCATCACGCAGTCAAACATATCGATACCACGACGCACGCCTTCAACCAGATCTTCTGGTTTGCCAACGCCCATCAGATAGCGAGGTTTATCTGCCGGAATTTGCGGGCAAACATGTTCCAGAATGCGGTGCATATCCGCTTTCGGCTCACCGACAGCCAAACCGCCGACAGCGTAGCCATCAAAGCCAATATCTACCAGACCTTTGACAGAGATATCACGTAAATCTTCGTAAACACTGCCCTGAATGATGCCAAAAAGCGCATTTTTGTTGCCAAGGCCATCAAAACGGTCACGGCTGCGCTTCGCCCAACGCAAAGACATCTCCATTGAGCGTTTAGCATAGTCCCAGTCAGCCGGATACGGTGTACATTCATCGAAAATCATCACGATATCGGAACCGAGATCGTATTGAATCTCCATCGACTTCTCGGGATCGAGGAAAATCGGATCGCCGTTGATCGGGTTACGGAAATGCACGCCCTGTTCGGTTATCTTACGGATATCGCCCAGGCTGAACACCTGGAAGCCGCCGGAGTCGGTGAGGATCGGCCCTTTCCACTGCATGAAATCGTGCAGATCGCCGTGCAGTTTCATAATTTCCTGACCCGGGCGCAGCCACAGGTGGAAGGTGTTGCCGAGGATGATCTGCGCGCCGGTCGCTTCAACTTCTTCCGGCGTCATGCCTTTTACTGTGCCGTAAGTACCGACCGGCATAAAAGCAGGTGTTTCCACTACGCCACGATCAAAAACCAGGCGACCGCGGCGAGCGCGACCGTCTGTGGTATCCAGTTCAAATTTCATTTTTTCTCCTGCATCAGAGAGACAGTCTGATGATTAAACTTTCCCCATGGATTCACTCCACGGAGTAAAAATATTTTAACCCACTGGCGAAGGCGCAATCGGCGCAGCCAGTTTGGGGGCGACCAGCGCGCAGCCACCGGAGCGTACACGCAGTACGTGAGGATGGCGAGCACTGCCCGACATCAAAATGGCAAGTGAGATAGCCTTCTCACGGTCGCTCAGAAATAGCCTGCGGATTGTACGTGATAAACATGGCATCACCGTAACTAAAAAAGCGATATTCCGCTTTTACCGCTTCATGATAGGCGTGCATGGTGTTTTTGTAGCCAGCAAAGGCGGAAACCAGCATGATCAGCGTCGATTCCGGCAGATGGAAGTTGGTTACCAACGCGTCTATCACTTTGTATTGATAACCTGGATAGATGAAGATCTGCGTATCGCCGAAGAACGGTTCAATAAGATCGTTTTTGGCTGCCTGCGCTGCGCTTTCCAGTGAACGCACGGAGGTAGTGCCCACGGCAATAACGCGGTTACCGCGCGCTTTTGCCGCCAGCACAGCATCAACCACATCCTGCGGTACTTCCGCGTATTCCGAGTGCATGATGTGATCTTCGATAGTGTCTACACGCACCGGCTGGAATGTCCCTGCCCCCACGTGTAGCGTAACGAACGCCATCTCAATGCCTTTATCGCGCAGTTTGGCCAGCAGCGGATCGTCAAAGTGCAGACCCGCGGTCGGCGCGGCGACCGCGCCCGGTTTTTCGCTATACACGGTCTGGTACAGTTCGCGGTCAGCATCTTCATCCGGGCGATCGATATACGGCGGCAGCGGCATATGGCCGATGGCGTTGAGGATATCCAGCACGTTGCGCTCGTCGTTAAACTCAACTTCAAACAGCGCGTCATGGCGGGCGACCATCGTCGCATTAATACTTTCGTCGTCACCCAGCAACAGTTCAGCGCCCGGCTTCGGCGCTTTCGAGGCGCGAATATGCGCCAGAATACGTTTGTCATCCAGCATACGCTCGACCAGCACTTCAATCTTGCCGCCGCTGGCTTTACGGCCAAACAGACGAGCCGGGATCACGCGGGTGTTGTTAAAGACCAGCAGATCTCCAGGGTTGAGCTTATCGAGCAAATCGGTGAAAGTACCGTGCGTCAGCGCGCCCGTCGGCCCATCCAGTGACAGCAAGCGGCAACTGCTGCGCTCAGCTTGCGGATAGTGGGCAATCAGGGATTCGGGTAATTCAAAGGTGAAATCGGTAACGCGCATGACACTGACTCAGACTAAAATAAGAGGCGGGTAGTCTAGTGCCGGGGCGTTCTCCCTGCAACCTTTACCCCTCAAGTTAAGAGACATAATCTATACACAAAATCATTCAAGATGCATCGAGGCGGCAACTGAATGAGTCCCCGGGAGCTTACTCAAGTAAGTGACTGGGGTGAGTGAAGGCAGCCAACAAAGAGGCAGTTTGAAGGATGAAGTGGATATGAATTTTCTTGCACATTTGCATCTGGCTCACCTAGCCGACAGCTCACTCTCCGGCAATCTGCTGGCCGATTTTGTCCGGGGTAATCCGGAAACGCTCTACTCGCCTGACGTGGTGGAAGGCATTTTCATGCACCGCCGAATCGACGTAATGACCGATAACCTGCCGCAGGTGCGTGAAGCCAGAGAGTGGTTTCGTAGCGAAACGCGTCGCGTCGCACCGATTACGCTGGACGTCATGTGGGATCACTTTCTGTCTCTACACTGGTCAGAAATCTCTCCCGATTTCCCGCTGACGGATTTTGTTCGCTACGCGCACACTCAGGTTGCCACTATTCTGCCAGAATCACCGCCGCGCTTTATTAATCTGAACAATTATATGTGGTCAGAGAAATGGCTTGAGCGCTATCGCGACATGGATTTTATCCAGAACGTACTCAACGGGATGGCCAGTCGCCGTCCACGTCTCGATGCTCTGCGTGATTCATGGTACGACCTGGACACCCATTACAATGCCTTAGAAGAGCGCTTCTGGCAGTTTTACCCGCAGATGATGGAACAGGCACGCCGTAAAACGCTTTGATTGCAGCATGCGTTGTAGGGCCGGATAAGGCGAGGCCACTATCTGGCGAACATTGATAGTCAAAACCTGTCTCATTGATTGCCAGCGCCTCTTTGTCTTATTGCCAAACACTCTCTATACTGGCCCGCGTTGCGTTCCAAAAACCCCTTAACTTTGCAGGAGAATTTATATGGTACTGGTAACTCGTCAGGCTCCGGATTTCACAGCAGCTGCGGTACTGGGTAGCGGTGAGATTGTTGAAAACTTCAACTTCAAACAGCATACCAACGGTAAAACCACCGTTCTGTTCTTCTGGCCAATGGACTTCACCTTCGTTTGCCCGTCTGAACTGATCGCATTCGACAAGCGTTACGAAGAATTCCAGAAACGTGGCGTTGAAGTGGTTGGCGTTTCTTTTGACTCTGAATTTGTCCACAACGCATGGCGTAACACCCCTGTCGACAAAGGCGGCATCGGTGCAGTGAAATACGCAATGGTTGCTGACATCAAACGCGAAATCCAGAAAGCCTACGGCATCGAGCACCCGGAAGCGGGCGTTGCTCTGCGTGGTTCTTTCCTGATCGACGCTAACGGCGTTGTTCGCCATCAGGTTGTTAACGACCTGCCGCTGGGCCGTAACATCGACGAAATGCTGCGCATGGTTGACGCGCTGCAGTTCCACGAAGAGCACGGTGACGTTTGCCCGGCGCAGTGGGAAAAAGGTAAAGAAGGTATGAACGCGTCTCCGGACGGCGTAGCAAAATACCTGACCGAAAACGTTTCCAGCCTGTAATTGACACGAATCGAAAAAAGGCCGCAAAAGCGGCCTTTTTTATTGGCACTGACCCGTCCGTTAAAACGCGAAGCAGGAGCAGCCGAGTGCACCCCAGAAGGCCCGGTCATCTGATACCGGTATCCCTGATTTACGCGCAATATCATGCTGGTGGCCATGTACACCACAACTTCCGCAGCACTGATGCATCTGCACCATCGCCCCAACCTTCGCGGCAGCTGGCGGTGCTGAGCGATAATGTCCCGGTACTTTCACAACGGGCGACCAGTCAGGGACAACCGGAATCGCTGGGGGGGCCAGCGGGGAGAAATGTCCGGCCGCATAAACTACTTTGCCATCGACAATGGTCATCACTGACTCAATGCCTTTGATCTCTTCTTCCGGCACGCTGAAATAGTCTTTTGACAGCACCACCAGATCTGCCAGTTGATCCTTTTCAATACGCCCTTTCTTCCCCTGCTCGCTGGAGAACCAGGCGCTGCCTGCTGTCCACAGTTCCAGGGCAACATCTCTCGCCAGGCGATTGTTATCATCGTACATCGCCATACCGCCAACGGTGCGACCTGATACCAGCCAGTACAACGCTGTCCACGGGTTGTAACTTGCCACGCGCGTAGCATCGGTACCCAGGCCAACCGGCACATCAGCCGCCAGCATTTTCGCCACCGGCGGCGTATGTTTCACCGCCTCCTTGCCATAGCGATCGATAAAATACTCGCCCTGGAACGCCATACGGTGCTGAACGGCAATGCCACCGCCCAGCGCTTTTACCCGCTCGATGTTGCGTTCAGTAATCGTTTCGGCGTGATCGAAGAACCAGTGCAGGCCATTGAACGGGATGTCACGGTTCACCTTCTCAAACACGTCGAGCATACGGCTGATGGACTCATCATAGGTCGCATGCAGGCGGAACGGCCAACGATGTTCCACCAGGTGGCGCACCACGCGCTCCAGTTCCTCTTCCATCCCTTCCGGTAAATCCGGACGTGGCTGCAGAAAATCTTCGAAGTCAGCCGCTGAGAAGACCAACATTTCCCCTGCCCCGTTAGCACGATAGAAGTCGGTTCCCTGCCCGGGCTTGAGCATATCCGTCCAGCGCTCAAAATCTTCCACTTCCTGCTTCGGACGCTGGGTAAACAGGTTGTAGGCAATACGCACTGTCATCTGCTGGTTAGCGTGCAGTTGCTCGATGATCTCGTAATCTTCAGGGTAGTTCTGGAAGCCGCCGCCGGCATCGATGGCGCTGGTCAGCCCCAGTCGGTTCAGCTCACGCATAAACTGGCGGGTCGAGTTAACCTGCATCTCCAACGGCAGTTTTGGCCCTTTCGCCAGCGTCGAATAGAGGATCATGGCATTCGGTTTGGCTATCAACATCCCGGTTGGATTACCATTGCCGTCACGCACAATCTCTCCCCCCGCCGGGTCCGGTGTGGCTTTGGTGTAGCCAACGGCTTTCAGCGCCGCGCGATTCAACAACGCCCGGTCGTAGAGGTGCAAAACAAATACCGGTGTATCCGGTGCAGCATCGTTCAGTTCTTCCAACGTCGGCATACGGCGTTCGGCAAACTGAAACTCGCTCCAGCCGCCAACCACCCGCACCCACTGCGGAGACGGCGTCCGATCGGCTTGCTCTTTGAGCATGCGCAGCGCATCTGCAAGCGATGGGACCCCTTCCCAGCGTAGTTCCAGGTTGTAGTTCAACCCACCGCGAATGAGGTGCAGGTGTGAATCATTTAAACCCGGGATCACAGTGTGTCCCTGCAGATCGACAATCTGCGTACTGTCGGTTGCAAAGCTCATAACCCGATCGTGACTACCCGTCGCGAGGATCTTCCCGTTGGCGATCGCCACCGCCTCTACCTGCGGGCTTTGCTTTTCGAGAGTATGAATTTTTCCGTGAGTCAGAATCAGTGTGGCAGTTTGAGACATAACAATCTCCTGAGAAACCGGTCAGGCTTTTTTCAGCCATCCGGCAAACAGACGGGTTACGATGGGCATCCACAACCAGACCACCAGCGCAACCACACAGGCATCATTAATCAGATGCAGGAGTAACGAGCCTTTCATTGAAGGCAGCAGAATACCGGTCAGCCACGGCACCAGATTGGTACTGGGGAAAATCACCAGCAGCGTTATCAAAAACTGCTTCCAGCGTTTGGGCTGGCGTACATGGGGGGCTGGCGGAGTAAACCAGAAGGCCGCTTCGGTGCGCACTTCTGTTTTATCGCCTTCGGTCAGCAGCGGCGCAATTTCCTCGACCAGCTCCCGGCGTGTATCAGATTGAGTCCAGTTATACAGATGCTCAAGGGTGTCGAAACGGATAATGATGTTCCACAGGTTTTGTCCATCAGTGGGTCGAATGACATTCGCCCCAAGATGCCCGGGAAACTCGGCGGCCAGCGGCATGATTTTCCCCAGCCACTGCTCATAACGCTGCGCCTGGTCAGGCCGCAGGGTGTGAGTAATTACCAACGTCACATGTTTGTTCTGCGCCATGAAAGGTTCCTTGCTAAAGGGAAATTGACCTGCTTAAGCCATGAAAGCAATACACAATCATTCGTGAAACATCGAGGTGGCAAGATTGTGTAGCCCCGGTCACTTGCAGAAGTCAGTGACCAGGGTACGCAAACTAAGCCAACAAAGAGGCAACATGAAAAATGGCGTGTATTCAGGCTTTACGTTCCGGCGCGCCATGCACCATGGTATATGCGTAATCCACACCCATACCGTAAGCACCGCTGTGTTCACGCACCAAATCCATGACGGCGTCGTAGGTTTCTTTACGTGACCAGTCACGCTGATACTCCAACAACACTTGCTGCCAGGTGACCGGAACGGCCCCTGCCTGCACCATGCGATCAATCGAACGTTCATGAGCATCCACAGACGTACCACCGGAGGTATCAGTCACGACATACACTTCATAGCCCGCTTCCAGCGCCATTAACGCAGGGAAAGTCAGGCAGACTTCGGTCCACAACGCGGAAATAATCAGTTTTTTACGCCCGGTCGCTGCTACCGCCTTAACAAAGGCTGCATCTTCCCAGGAGTTCATAGACGTACGTTCAATCGGTTTCACATCAGGATGAACGGCTAACAATTCCGGCCAGATATATCCGCTAAAACTTTTCGTTTCCACTGAAGTATAAATTACTGGAACATTGAATATTTTCCCGGTTTTGGCTAATGCAACGGTATTATTCTTCAATGTCTGGCGATCAATATTCGCCACACCAAATGACATTTGCGGTTGATGGTCAATAAAAATCAGCGTGGAGTTTTGAGGGTCAATCAGTTCCCGAATAGACATATCATACCTTCTTAATCAATAAGTTAAAAGGCAACGGTCTGTATCTGCCGTCAGCAGCAGGATCCTGAATCAGAAAGCTTGTTGAGTATAGCGGGAAATTTCTAACGAGTTATTAAAGAAAACTTACCATCCCGTGAAATTAATTATTTCACGTTGCGATATATCCCGGTCATCATCAAAAAAATACACATGACTCATCTAATTTATTCACTGGCATTGTTTTTCGTCGTTCGGTACAACAGAGGGGTTTAATTATCAGGATATTTTCTGCTTATGCGCCTCAATCTGGATGTTCTGCTGATCCTCGATGCACTCGACAAGCACGGTTCTTTTGCCGCAGCGGCCGAATCGCTATTTAAAACACCTGCAGCACTCAGCTATATGATTCAGAAGCTGGAAAGCGATCTGAACATCGAGTTGCTTGACCGTTCCGGACACCGGGCAAAATTCACCGACACCGGACGGATGATGCTGGAAAAGGGGCGTCTGCTGCTGAGTGCGGCAAAAGATCTCGAAAAGCAAGCAATACAGCTAAGTTCCGGCTGGGAAAAGGAGCTGGCAATCGCGCTCGATGACTCCTTCCCCTTTGCCACATTACTACCCATTATTGATGAATTTCATGCACTTAATAAACAAACTCGTCTCAACTTCACCCACCATACGCTGGCGGGTTCATGGGAAGAACTGACCCATAACGGAGCGGATATTATCCTCGGCGCAATTAATGAACCGCCCACATCCGCCGCCTGGTCCTACAAAATGCTCGGCACGCTGGACAATGTCTTTGTCGTCGCCCCAGGACACCCGCTGGCGAGCGTGCCTGATGACCTGACGAACGAGCAATTGTGCCTGCACCGGGCGATTGTTATCAGCGACAGCGCTCGCTTTTGCCATCCGTTACAGACCAACCTGATGGATGAACAGGCGCAGATTCGCGTCGATGATTTCCACAGCAAGGTGATGCTGTTGCGGGCGGGAATGGGTTGCGGATTTCTCCCCCGCCACATTGCCAGCCCATGGATTGCCAGCGGTGAACTGGTAGAAAAAACGGTTATCTCATTTCGTCAAAAAGACGTCGCCTATATGGCATGGCGCAATAGTAGCGAAGGACTGGCGCAGCGCTGGTGGCGAGAAACGCTGCTGGCCAGTGAGGAAATCGCGCGCTTGTATCAATGACTCATCCAGACTGAAGCCGATATTGCGGGCAGCGTCAGGATATCATCGACGAGTTGGCCTTTGCCCTCTTTGTGTTGCCATTGACCGACATAGAGCAACGGTGAGGCTGGCAGCACGACTTCACAAGCGTGACCGCGATTGATCGCCACCAACACGCGCTGGCGGTTCAGTACCCGCACAAACACCACCACGTTGTCCTCGGCATAAATCACCTGACAACCGCCATGGCGTAACGCCTGGCTCTGGTGGCGTAATTTTGCCAGTCGCTGGTACAACGCCAGCAGGTTAGCGTCCTGATGTTCAGGCTGCCACGGGAACGTCTTGCGGCAAAACGGATCGTTATTCCCGTCCAGCCCCACTTCATCACCGTAGTAAATACAGGGCACGCCAGGCCAGGTGAACAGCCACACTACCGCCAATGGCAGGCGGGCGACATCTTTTCCGAGCAACGATTTAAAGCGGGCGGTATCGTGACTATCGAGCTGATTGAACATCCGCAGCTGCTGCTGGTGCGACAGGCCCGCGCGGTAGTTATCCATCCACGCCATACAGGTCTGGGCGTCAATCGACTGCGGATCGTAAGAGATATCAGTATTCGCAAGAAAGCCCCAGACAGGAAAGGTAAAGCCGCGATAGTTCATAGCAGCATCTTCAGCATCAGCCTGTAGCCACTGACGGGCATCGCCGAAATGCTCACCCACCACATACGCTTCTGGCCGGGTTTCCTTCGCCGCCAGCGTAATTCCGGCGACATGCTGCAAGTTGTTACGTGCGCCCCCCGCCTCGCCCAGCATATGCACGACATCCAGTCGCCAACCGTCCATACTCCACGGTGCTTTTAGCCAGTGGCGAACAATACTGTCTTCGCCACGATAAATTTCATTCACCAGGCTTTCAGAGGAAAAGTCCAGTTTGGGTAGGCTTGAGTACCCCAACCAGTCCAGCGCAACCCCATCATCAGAGAAATGGTACCAGTCGCGCCAGGGGGAATCCGGATTATGACACGCTCCATCCGTCCCGCGATTATGCCGGTCAAACCAGGCATGTGAGTCGCCGCTATGATTAAAGACACCGTCCAGAATCAGGCGCATCCCCTGCCGTTGCGTGTTCTGCCGCAAGCGCAGCAACGCCCGATCGCCGCCAAACTGCGGATCAACATGGCGATAATCTTCAGTATCGTATTTATGTACACTTGGTGCAGTAAATACCGGATTCAGGTACAGCGCCGTGACTCCTAACGCCTTCAGATACGGTAGTTTCTCGCTGATGCCGTCCAAATCTCCGCCATAAAACGTCGAACCACCGGCCTGAGCAGTGAGCGGTTCATCCCAGTCACGTCGCACAATATCCTGTCCAGCGGCGTGATGGTAATAGACGTTATCCTGAGCCGCTTCACGCGACTGGCTGCGGGCAAAGCGATCCGGGAAAATCTGATAAAAAATCTGATCGGCCACCCACTGTGGACCATTATCCGGTACATCGACGGCAAACTGCTCCAGACGCGCAGGCGGAAAGCGGTTGAATCCCTGCGGGGTGAACCACAACTGGCGATCGAGCCACAGTAATTTAAAGCTATAGCGTCGGCGGGGCTGCCCGCAGGTAAGATCGATCGCCGCACGCCACGCGGTGACACCTGGGTGCGGTTGGCTACGCTGCTTGTGCATAGCTAGCGAAATCTCTTCGTTATCGTTTTCCGCGCGTAGCGTCACCCGCTGAGGAGGATTTTCCCCTGCCAGCCATAACGTAATCGTCAGTTGATCTTTGTTTTGCTTCACAAATGGGGCAACCGGAAGGTGCCAGGCGTTCAACATCACGTATCCCCTTTGATGATAATGACGACACCTTGCCATAGCGAAGTGCAGGATCACTCATCATCTTAACGTTTATTGGGGGAGGAGCGCGGGGGAGGAGATGTTGCCGGGTGACGACACTGTCTTACCCGGCAAACAAATTACTGTACTTCTGCCAGTTGACGCTCGCGGCGGCGTTTGAATACCCAGCCAGCAAGCAGCAGGAGAATCCACGCAAAGCCGACGTACAGCGAAATGCGGGTATCCGGATGATAGCCGATAAGCGCAATGATAAAGACCAGGAAAATCAGTCCAACAATGGTCGTCGTTACCCCACCCGGTACTTTAAACTTCAGCGCGTTGACTTCTTCCGGCGGCAGTCGACGACGGAAAGCAATCTGCGACAGCAGGATCATGATCCACACCCAAACCGTGGCGAACGTTGCCAAAGAGGCGATCACCAGGAAGACGTTTTCTGGCATGATGTAGTTAAGATACACCGCAAACAGCAGCGCGATGGTCATCACCATCACCGTGACCCACGGCACGCCACGACGCGAGGTTTTGGCGAACATTTTCGGGGCACTGCCCTGCTCCGCCATGCCGTGCAGCATACGGCCTACACCGAATACATCAGAGTTAATGGCTGATAGCGACGCAGTCAGAACCACAAAGTTGAGAATGCCCGCCGCAAAGGTAATGCCCATGTGCTGGAATGTCATAACGAACGGGCTGCCGTCTGTGCCGACCTGGTTCCACGGGTAGATAGACATAATGACGAACAGCGTCCCCACATAAAACACCAGAATGCGCATGGGGACAGAATTGATGGCGCGCGGAATAGATTTTTCCGGGTCTTTTGCTTCACCCGCGGTAATACCAATAATCTCAATCCCGCCGTAGGCGAACATCACCATTTGCAGCGACATCACCATCCCGAGCCAGCCGTTGCTGAAGAACCCGCCGTTGCTCCACAGGTTATGGATGCCGGTCGGTTGCCCACCGTTGCCAATCCCCCAAATGATAATGCCGAAACCAGCAACAATCATGATGATGATGGTGGCGACTTTGAAGAACGAGAACCAGAATTCCAGCTCACCAAACACCTTCACGCTCATCAGGTTGATAGCGCAGATAATCAGCACGACGCTGAGTACCCAAATCCAGTGCGGTACGGCCGGGAACCAGACGCCCATATAAATACCGAAGGCTGTCACATCGGCAATGGCGACAATCAGGATTTCAAAACAGTAGGTCCAGCCGGTAATGTAACCAGCCAACGGTCCAAGGTTTTCCTGCGCATAGCGCGAGAAAGAGCTGGCTGCGGGGTTATGGACTGACATTTCGCCCAGCGCACGCATAATAATGTACGCCGCGACGCCACCGATAATATAGGCCAACAATACGCTCGGCCCCGCCATTTTGATGGCATCGGCTGAACCGTAGAACAGCCCGGTACCAATTGCTGAACCTAATGCCATAAAGCGAATGTGCCGGGTGCTCAGCCCACGCTTTAGCTTGTTATTACTTTCCATCGATTCCTAACCTGTTAACACAATAAAAAAACCACGGGGCCATATTAATAGCCCCGTGGTTAAAACTTATTGTCAGTGATATTAGTGTGCGCTGGAGGTCACTTGTCGACCCGCTGCGCGATCCCAGATAACGGCCAGGACCACCATCACGACTGTTGGCATCAACCACGCCAGCCCTTGTTCTGCCAGCGGTAAACGCTGGGTCCAGGCTGGTAAGACATCGCCAATTGCAGAAGCTTTAATGCCATCAAGGATACCAAAAATCAGGCTGATAAACATCGCAGGTGCAATGACGCGGGAAGAATTATGCCACCATGAGCGGGTAAAGCTTAATACAACCAGTGCGATACATGGCGGATAGATAGCCGTCAGCACCGGAATAGAGATCTGAATCAGATGGCTCAGGCCCAGGTTAGAGACCACCATCGAGAAGCCGCCAAGGATAAACACCAGCGTACGATAAGACAGTGGTACATACTGTGCGAAGAACTCAGCGCACGCACAGGTCAGGCCAACCGCAGTGACCAGACAAGCGATGAAAATCAACGCCGCCAGCAGGAAACTGCCTGCACCACCGAAGGTATGCTGAACATACGCATGCAGAATTGCCGCACCGTTAGCAGATTGATCGACCAGCGTCGCACTGTCTGAACCCAGGCGGAACAACGCGAGGTACAGCAGCGTTAACCCCACGCCCGCCATCAGACCCGCCCAGACGGTGTAACGGGTCAACAGACGCGCTTCGGTAACGCCACGCGAACGAGCTGCGTTCACAATAACAATACCAAATACCATCGCACCCAGCGTATCCATCGTCAGATAGCCGTTCACAAAACCATTCGAGAATGCTGCGTTTTGATAGGCTTCCATTGCATTGCTGATCGGACCCGCAGGCCAGACAATCGCCGCCACGGAAAGCACAACCAGTGCCAGAATTTTCAACGGAGCAAGGAAGTTGCCCACGGTATCCAGCAGTTTGCCGGGATACAGTGACACCAGAATCACAATCGCGAAGTACACCACGCTGTAGATAAACAGCGGCAGCGCGGAATCACCGGTCAGCGGCGCAATCCCAACTTCGAACGAAACCGTTGCAGTACGCGGCGTGGCGAATAATGGCCCCACGGCCAGATAGCAGACGGTAGCCAGCAGCAGACCGGCAACTTTACCAATAGGCGTGCTCAGGCTGTCCACGCCGCCGCCCACTTTCGCCAGTGCGACCACGGTAAGTACCGGAAGGCCTACGGCGGTAATCAGGAAGCCAAAGGCTGCGGTCCAGACGTGTTCGCCTGCCTGCAAACCAACCATTGGGGGGAAAATAATGTTACCTGCACCAACGAACAGTGCAAATGTCATAAATCCCAGAGCGATAATATCGCGCGATTTTAACTGATGGGTCATAAAGTCTTACTGCCTGTGGATGTGGTGTTGAAAACGTTTAATTTTCTGCCTTTCCCTGCGGGATGATACAGCGGCATTTTTAAGCAATTCCAGCGGGAAATTCTCCCTGCCTGGCGCGGCGAAGAATAGTTTTTCGATTTACCGCGTAAATGCAGTCGGTATGACAGCATTTGATGCGCAATTTAAACGCTTATAACGTTTTAAAGCAAGGTGGGATCTAAAAACCAGAACAATATAGCGATATGAAAAATTGAGCTAGCACAAAACACCATTACCGGGAAAAAGACATGGGTAATCATGCGAACAAAAAACAATCAAACGTCGTAAAATTCAGGATCTATTTATTGACTGCAACAAAAAAAGCCAGCTTGCGCTGGCTTTTGGAAAGATAAGCTTACGAATACGTTTCAACCGTTATTTTTGGCAATTAAACGTTCCGCGAGCACAAAACTAAATCGTGTCCCTTTGCCTGGAGTGCTGTCGATATTCAAACGGCTGTCGTGATGATGCAGGGCATGCTTCACAATCGCCAGTCCTAATCCGCTCCCCCCCGTTTGTCGGGATCGTGCTTTATCTACACGATAAAAACGCTCAGTCAGACGTGGAATATGCTCAGCAGCAATCCCCGGACCGTTATCTTCCACGCTAAACTCCGCTCCCGACGCCACATGCTGCCAGCGTACGGTAATATGCGTTCCCGCAGGCGTGTGATTCACTGCGTTATACACGAGGTTTGAGATTGCGCTACGCAGTTGTTCTTCGTTGCCCCGCACATTCAGTTGGCTATCAACGTCAAAAGTAAACGTGTGTTTATGCTGGCTCAGCGTCTGTGCTTCGTGTTCAACCACGCGCAGCATCATCGGCACATCCACCTTTTCATTGAGCATCATCGCCGGTGCGGCTTCAATTTTCGACAGTGTCAGCAACTGCTTCACCAGCCCTTCCATACGGTAGGTTTGCTCACGCATGGTATGCAGCGCTTTTTCTCGCGTCGTCCCTTCCAGCGGGTGCTCCTGCATCATCTCCAGATAACCTTGCAACACCGTCAGCGGCGTGCGCAGCTCATGGCTGGCGTTGGCGAAAAAGTTACGTCGGGAACCTTCCAACTGGTGCATCTGCGTAACATCACGCGCCACCATCAGCAATTGCTTATCGGTGTAGGGCATTACACGAATTTCCAGATGCCGTCCGGTGTTGAGTACCAGATTAATTGGCCGACTAAAGTCGCGTGTTTTCAGATACAGCGTAAATTCCGGATAGCGCAGCAGGTTAAGAATGTTTTGCCCGCTATCATCCGGCCAGCGTAACCCTAAAACCTGCTGTGCCAGTCCGTTACACCAGAAAATCCCGCCTTCTTCAGTGGTCAGTACCACTGCGTCGGGCAGAGATTCGGCACCGCTGCGAAAGCGTTTAATGAGGTTACCCAATTCGCGACGTCGCTTTTTGTTACGCAACTGCATTTGATGCAGTCCGTAGAGCAGTGGCTCCCAACTGCCACGACCCGGTGGAGGCGTCATACTCCTGTCTACCCACAGCCACCAGGACAAACGCAATAAATTCCAGAAATGCCAAATAAGCAGGCCCGTTACCGACGCCAGTAAAAACCAGGGTAGATAACCAAAAAAAGCGCTAAGGATAAAAGCCGGTATGCAGCAGAGGATCAGCTCCAGTACCAGCCTTTTCCATGACAATCGTTCAAGCAAACGTCTTACTCCATTTACAGCCTAATCCCTCAGGCTCTTATTACCTGCAGTCAGAAGCGGGTCGAAAAGCGATATCCCGTCCCGCGTACCGTCTGCACCATACGATCGTGTCCGCTATGCTCCAGCGCTTTACGCAACCGGCGAATATGCACATCGACCGTCCGGTCCTCGACATATACGTTGGTTCCCCACACATGATTGAGTAATTGCTCGCGGCTGTAGACACGCTCAGGATGGGTCATAAAGAAATGGAGCAATTTGAATTCGGTAGGCCCCATATCCAGCGGGTCCTCACCGGTCATCACACGGTGCGAGGTAGGGTCAAGACTCAGCCCTTGCATCTCGATAACCTCTTCCACCGCCATGGGGGAAATACGTCGTAAGACGGCTTTAATACGCGCCACCAGCTCCTTCGGAGAGAACGGCTTAGTAATATAGTCATCCGCGCCGGTTTCCAGACCCCGCACACGGTCTTCTTCTTCGCCGCGCGCCGTCAGCATCATCACGGGGATATCCCTCGTCATCGCTTCCCGCTTGAGGTGTTTAATAAACTGTAGACCCGAGCCGCCGGGAAGCATCCAGTCAAGCAGGACGAGATCCGGCCAGGGTTCATTAAGTTGGTTCACAGCACTGTCATAGTCTTCGGCTTCTACGGGTTGAAAACCGTTTTGCTCGAGCACGAAGCAGACCATTTCACGAATTGGAGCTTCATCTTCTACGACCAGAATACGTCTCGCCATGATTTGCCCTGTTTATAATTAAATCGTTTGCCATCAATACCGTGGCATTATGCGTCACTTTTATGACAGATTTATGAAAAGATAGTCCAGGTTTAACGCAGCCAGGCGAATTATGACAGCCCGGAAACAAGATATTACCGCCCTTGCAAGGTTATAATCTCCGCCATCGTTTTTTTGTCATGGAACTCTTATGCGCATCCTCCACACGTCTGACTGGCATCTGGGCCAAAATTTCTACAGCAAGAGCCGCGCCGCTGAACACCAGGCCTTTCTCGACTGGCTGCTGGAAACGGCACAATCCCATCAGGTGGATGCCATTATTGTGGCAGGTGATATTTTTGATACCGGTTCACCGCCAAGCTACGCCCGCGAGCTGTATAACCGTTTTGTTGTCAATCTACAGCAAACGGGCTGTCATCTGGTCGTGCTGGCAGGAAACCATGACTCCGTTGCCACACTCAATGAATCCCGCGATATTTTGGCGTTCCTCAATACCACCGTTGTGGCCAGCGCGGGCCACGCGCCGCAAGTGCTCCCTCAACGCGACGGCACGCCGGGCGCGATCCTCTGTCCGGTTCCTTTTTTACGTCCGCGTGACATCATTACCAGCCAGGCGGGGCTAACCGGTCACGAAAAACAGCAGCATTTATTAGGTGCAATCACCGACTATTACCAACAGCAATATCAGGACGCCTGCGCGCTGCGTGGCGACCAGAATCTGCCGATTATTGCGACAGGGCATCTGACCACCGTCGGCGCCAGTAAAAGTGACGCCGTACGTGATATTTATATTGGGACGCTGGATGCTTTTCCGGCACAAAACTTCCCACCAGCGGATTACATCGCGCTGGGACATATTCACCGGGCACAGGTCATCGGCGGTACAGAACATATTCGCTATTGCGGCTCGCCAATTGCACTCAGTTTTGACGAGTGCGGCAAAAGCAAATGTGTCCACCTGGTGAGCTTTGAAAACGGTAAGCTGAGCGCCGTTGAAAACCTCATCGTGCCAGTAACCCAACAGCTTGCCGTGTTGAAAGGCGATATAGCGACGATTAGCGCACAGCTGGAACAATGGCGTGGCACGCATCAGGAACCGCCGGTGTGGCTAGATATAGAAATCACGACCGATGACTATCTGCACGATATGCAGCGCAAAATCCAGGCCCTGACCGAGGATTTACCGGTAGAAGTCTTATTGGTGCGGCGTAGTCGTGAACAACGCGAGCGCATCATGGCCAATGAACGGCGCGAAACGTTGAGTGAATTGAGCGTGACGGAGGTGTTTGACCGCCGTCTGGCACTGGAAGAACTCGACGATCCACAGCGTGAGCGTCTGAATCACCTGTTTAGCAGAACCTTACACACGCTCGCCGGGGAGACCGAAGCATGAAAATTCTCAGCCTGCGTCTGAAAAACCTCAACTCCCTGAAAGGGGAATGGAAAGTTGATTTCACGGCAGAGCCTTTTGCCAGCAACGGGCTGTTTGCCATCACCGGTCCAACCGGTGCCGGGAAGACCACCCTGCTGGACGCGATTTGCCTCGCGCTGTACCACGAAACACCACGACTCAATACCGTATCGCAGTCGCAAAATGACCTGATGACCCGCGACACGGCGGAATGTCTGGCCGAAGTTGAATTCGAGGTCAGAGGCGAAGCCTATCGTGCATTCTGGAGTCAGAACCGCGCGCGCAATCAACCAGAAGGTAACCTGCAGGTTCCGCGTGTCGAACTGGCTCGCTGCGCGGATGGCAAAATTCTCGCCGATAAAGTTAAAGACAAGCTGGAAATCACTGCCGAACTTACCGGACTGGACTACGGACGCTTTACCCGTTCTATGTTGCTGTCTCAGGGGCAGTTCGCGGCTTTTCTCAATGCCAAACCGAAAGAACGCGCCGAGCTATTGGAAGAACTGACGGGGACCGAGATTTATGGACAAATCTCCGCCATGGTGTTCGAAAAACATAAAGCGGCGCGCACAGAGCTGGAAAAGCTACAGGCGCAGGCCAGCGGTGTTGCCCTGCTCGCCGCAGAGCAGGTACAGTCCCTGACAGAAAGTTTGCAGGTACTTACTGACGAAGAGAAACAGCATCTTACCCGTCAGCAAATCCAGCAACAGCATCTCAATTGGCTCATCCGACAAAATGAGCTACAGGCAGAAGTAAGCCGCCACCAGCAAGCCTTACAGACCGCAAAAGAGGCGCAAGAAAAAGCACAACCGCAGTTGGCGACACTTAGCCTGGCACATCCCGCCAGAGCGTTGCGTCCGTACTGGGAGCGAATTCAGGAACAATCCGCCACGCTCAGCCGAACACGGCAGAATATTCAGGAAGTGAATGCTCGCTTACAAAGCAGCTTAGCGCTGCGTGGGCGCATCCGTCAGCAGGCACAAAAACAGTCGACGACCCTGCTCACCGAACAGCAGACGCTAACCGACTGGCTGAACGAACATGACCGTTTCCGCTTGTGGAGCAGCGAACTGGCGGGATGGAAAGCGCTATTGGCACAGCAATCTGACGCTAACGAACAGCTACGTCAGTGGCAAAAACTCCGCGACAGCGACGTACGCAAGCTGGATGCACTGCCGCTTCCCTCGCTGACCCTTAGCACGCAAGAGGTCACGGTAGCGCTGGCGCAGCACGCACAGTTGCGTCCATTACGCCAGCAACTGAGCAATCTGCATGGACAAATTGCGCCGAAACAAAAACAGCTGGCACAGCTACGCACCACAATTCAGCAGCGCCAGCAGGAGCAAGCGCAACGCAACGCGGCCCTGGCCGAAAAACGTCAGCGTTATAAAGATAAAAATCAGCATCTGACTGATGTAAAAACGCTCTGCGAGCAGGAAGCACGGATTAAAGATCTGGAAAGCCAGCGTGCTTTACTGCAATCCGGACAGCCTTGTCCGCTTTGCGGCTCCACCGCGCATCCGGCGATTGAGCGCTATCAAACGCTCGAACTGAGCGTGAATCAGACCCGGCGTGAAACCCTGGAAAAAGAGGTCAAAACGCTGGCCGATGAGGGGTCAACGCTACGCGGACAGCTCGACGCGATAACCCAACAGCTACAGCGCGATGAACGCGAGGTACAGACGCTTTCTCAGGAGGAGCAAGCACTTACTCAAGAGTGGCAGGCGCTGACTACCCGTCTGAACATAACGTTACAACCGCAGGATGATATCGCCCCCTGGCTTGCAGCCCAGGAGGAACACGAACAACAGCTTCACCAGTTGAGCCTGCGTCATGCCCTGCAGGCACAAATTACTGCGCATTCCGAACAGATAATCCAGCTTCAGCAGCATATTGAACAGCGGCAGACGACGCTTCTGGCTGAATTAGCCCGCTACGGTCTGTCACTTCCTGCCGATGACGAGATCACCGCCTGGCTTAACGCACGTGCGGGCGAAGCGCAGGTGTGGCAACGTCGCCAAAATGAGCTGACCGAGCTCCAGGCGAAAATGGCACAGCTTGTACCATTGCTGGAAACATTGCCCGAAACCGGCACAAATGAAGAAACAACAGAAAGCCTGGCACTGGAAAACTGGCGGCAGGTGCACGATGACTGCCTCTCATTACAGGGCCAGTGGCAGTCGCTGCAACAACAGGAAGCACAGGAAGCTCAACGCGCAGCAGAAATTCAGGCACAGTTTGATAGCGCATTGCAGGCCAGTGTTTTTGACGATCGCGACGCCTTCCTTGCCGCCCTGCTGGATGAAGAAGCATTTAACCATCTTGAGCAGCTTAAGCAGTCGCTGGAAGGCCAGCTACAACAAGCGCAAACGCTGCTTAACCAGGCTCAGCAGGCGCTGGCAACGCATCAGCAGCAACCGCCTGTCGGCGCGGATCTCACACTCACCGTGGACTATCTTCGCGATGCACTGGCACAGCTCACGCAACAACTGCGGGACAACACTACGCGCCAGGGCGAAATTCGCCAGCAGCTCAGGCAGGATGCCGAAAACCGCCAGCAGCAGCAGACCCTGATGCAAGAGATTGAAAAGGCCTCACTGCAGGTCGAAGACTGGGGCTACCTGAATGCGCTGATCGGCTCGAAAGAAGGTGATAAATTCCGCAAATTTGCCCAGGGACTGACGCTGGATAACCTGGTCTGGTTGGCCAACAATCAGCTGACCCGCCTGCACGGTCGCTATCTGTTGCAACGCAAGGCCAGTGAGGCGCTGGAACTCGAAGTGGTGGATACCTGGCAGGCCGATGCCGTGCGTGATACCCGCACGCTCTCCGGCGGCGAAAGCTTCCTCGTGAGCCTGGCGCTGGCGCTGGCGCTGTCCGACCTGGTCAGTCACAAAACACGCATTGACTCTCTGTTCCTCGATGAAGGTTTCGGCACGCTGGACAGCGAAACGCTGGATACCGCCCTCGACGCGCTGGATGCCCTGAACGCCACCGGCAAGACCATTGGCGTCATCAGTCACGTCGAAGCGATGAAAGAACGGATTCCGGTGCAGATCAAGGTTAAAAAAATCAACGGATTAGGTTACAGCAAACTCGATAAGATGTTTGCGGTGGAGTAATCAACCAACGGATGTGGTTTCACGGGCCGGATATGCGTAAGCATCATCCGGCATAATACATAGCACGATCGTGAATACACAAAGACGGATATGAAATGGCAATCCCTTTTTCTTATCCGCAAGCTATCCCTTTATTGGCGGCGAGCATTCGACGCTGTGGCGCACATCCTGCGTCTTTATTGTTGGCAGGTAGTATGAAAAAAGTCATTTTCTCTTTAGCTCTCGGGACGTTTGGGCTGGGCATGGCCGAGTTTGGCATTATGGGCGTATTAACCGAACTGGCGCGTGACGTGGGCATTTCCATTCCCGATGCTGGCCATATGATTTCGTTTTACGCCTTTGGCGTTGTCATCGGCGCCCCCATTATTGCCGTGTTTTCCAATCGTTTTTCGCTCAAGCATATTCTGCTGTTTCTGGTCACGCTGTGTGTGGTCGGTAACGCCATCTTCACCCTCTCTTCCAGCTATTTTATGCTGGCGGTAGGTCGGCTGGTCTCCGGGTTTCCACACGGGGCATTTTTTGGCGTCGGCGCGATTATCCTGTCAAAGCTGGCGCGTCCTGGTAAAGTCACCGCTGCCGTAGCGGGTATGATTTCCGGCATGACCGTCGCCAATCTGATTGGCATTCCCGTTGGCACCTGGCTGAGTCAGACGTTTAGCTGGCGCTACACGTTCCTGCTGATTGCCGTGTTTAACATCGCCGTTATTCTGTCGGTTATGTTTTGGGTACCCAACCTCCGCGACGAAGCAAAAGGCAGGCTACGCGAGCAATTTCACTTTCTGAAAAGTCCCGCACCGTGGCTCATTTTCTCCGCCACCATGTTTGGGAACGCCGGTGTTTTTGCCTGGTTCAGCTACGTAAAACCCTACATGATGTACATCTCTGGTTTCTCCGAAACGCTGATGACTTTCATCATGATGCTGGTTGGGCTGGGGATGGTGTTGGGCAACTTGCTGAGCGGACGACTGTCTGGTCGCTACACGCCGCTACGCATTGCGGTAGTAACCGATTTTGTGATTGTAGTGGCCCTGCTGCTGCTGTTTGCATTCGGCGGCATCAAAGCCGCCTCGCTGACGTTCGCCTTTATTTGCTGTGCGGGACTATTTGCGCTATCAGCACCGCTGCAAATTTTACTGCTGCAAAACGCGAAGGGTGGTGAACTGCTGGGCGCGGCCGGAGGGCAAATGGCCTTTAATCTGGGTAGCGCAATTGGCGCTTACTTCGGCGGCTTAATGTTGACGCTGGGCTTTGCCTACAACTACGTCACGATCCCTGCGGCGCTACTGTCTTTTTCCGCGATGTCATCACTGCTGATCTATGGTCGTCTGAAGCGCGGTGTGCAACAGGTTGCACCCGCGACGTAAACGTTTATGCCTGCGGCCACAGCCAGGCCGCGCCGCGCACACCACTGGAGTCACCGTGTAACGCCTTGCGCAGAGGCGTTTCACACTCACCGCCAAAAACAAACTGCTTAATCAGTGACGGAACGTTTTGGTACAGCCTGTCGACATTGCTCATTCCCCCGCCCAGCACAATGACATCCGGGTCGAGAATATTCACCACATGCGCTAGCGATTTCGCCAGGCGTAATTCGTACCGACTCAGCGCCTGTTCCGCCAGCGCATCCTGTTCGTTTACCCGACGGATAATTTCACTGCCTGTTAGCGGATTTCCGCTCAGGCGATGATAATCAGTGGCAAAACCCGTCCCTGAGATAAAGGTTTCAATGCAGCCTTGTTTACCGCAATAGCAAGGCACCTCTTGTCGATAGCGCAACTCATCATCATCCATCCACGGCAGTGGATTATGCCCCCACTCGCCCGCCGTGCCATTACCACCGGTATGTACCCGGCCATTGAGCGCCACACCGGAACCACAGCCGGTACCAATTATCACCGCAAACACGGTCTGCGCTCCCGCGGCTGCGCCATCGACCGCTTCAGACACCGCCAGGCAGTTAGCATCGTTTGCCAGGCGGACCTCACGGTTCAGTCGCGTACTCAGGTCTTTGTCAAAGGGTTGTCCATTGAGCCAGGTTGAGTTGGCATTTTTCACCACCCCGGTATAAGGCGAAATTGAACCGGGAATGCCCATCCCCACGGTGCCCGTCTGCCCGGTGGCTTTTTCCGCCATCTCCACCAGTGCGGCGATGGTTTCTATGGTTTGTCGATAATCATCACGCGGCGTCGGCAGGCGATGGCGAAAAAGCTGCTCACCCGCATCGCCAAGCGCGATAACTTCCGTTTTCGTACCGCCTAAATCGATACCTATACGCACGGTTTACTCCTCTTCCCGATTAACAATGCAAGCATAGCGACAATTCGCTATCATGCCCGCTGGATTTAACGACAAGGCCGTGGAAATTATCATGCTGTGGTTCAAAAATTTAATGGTTTACCGTCTTAGCCGCGATGTTTCTTTGCGTGCCGAAGAGATGGAAAAACAGCTGGCATCAATGACGTTCACCCCTTGCGGTAGCCAGGATATGGCAAAAATGGGTTGGGTTCCGCCGATGGGATCGCACAGCGATGCATTAACGCATACCGCCAATGGCCAAATTATTATCTGCGCCCGCAAAGAAGAAAAAATTCTGCCGTCGCCGGTTATCAAACAGGCGCTGGAAGCAAAAATAGCCAAACTGGAAGCTGAGCAGGGTCGCAAGCTCAAAAAGACCGAAAAAGACTCGCTGAAAGATGAAGTGTTGCACTCATTGCTGCCGCGCGCCTTTAGCCGCTTCAGCCAGACAATGATGTGGATCGACACCGTCAATGACCTGATCATTGTCGACTGTGCCAGCGCAAAGAAAGCAGAGGACACGCTGGCACTGCTGCGTAAAAGCCTCGGTTCACTGCCGGTTGTCCCGTTGACGATGGAAAACCCAATCGAACTGACGCTGACCGAATGGGTCCGTTCCGGCACGACGGCGCAAGGTTTCCAGTTACTGGATGAAGCCGAACTGAAAGCGATGCTGGAAGATGGTGGCGTGATCCGCGCGAAGAAACAGGATCTGGTTTGCGATGAAATTGCCGTACACATCGAAGCAGGCAAACTGGTCACCAAGCTGGCGCTCGACTGGCAGCAGCGTATTCAGTTTGTCATGTGCGACGACGGTTCCATTAAGCGTCTGAAGTTCAGCGATGAACTGCGCGATCAAAATGAAGACATCGACCGTGAAGACTATGCTCAACGTTTTGATGCCGATTTCATCCTGATGACGGGTGAACTGGCCGCGTTGATTAAAAGCCTGGTGGAAGGTTTAGGCGGCGAAGCACAGCGCTGAGTGACGTCGTATTGCCCGATGCCACCCCTTACGACTTATCTGGCCTACAATAGGCGTAGGCCAGATAAGTGAGTACTATCAGGCACTAAACAATTACAAATAGCGGCAAAGATAGGATGTTGGCTCTGCCACTTGCAGATGAAATTCGCTGTTGCCCGGTACGTTAAACACGTCCCCTGCGGCATACACTTTCCACTCTGTTTCCCCCGGCAGTAACACATTTAACGCACCGCTTACCACCGTCATCTCTTCAGGTGCCGCCGTACCAAAGGTGTATTCACCTTCCGCCATAACGCCAACGCTGGCGCGGCCAGTACTGCTGCTGGTAAAACCAATCGATTTTACTTTGCCGGAAAAGTATTCATTACTTTGAAGCATACAACTGGCCCTATCTCGTGATTAAGTTGATAACCAATATAGGGGCCTGACGTTGTAGCTGTCACGCAAAATTAAGCGAGCAACTCGGATGCCAGTCGGGCAATCAGTACGTTAGACAGAAGAACCGGGACATCCAGCGACTTTTGCAGTAAATCACGATGGCGTTGGTTAAACCCCAAACAATCCAGCATGATCACATCCGCCCCCTGCTCAAGCAGATCTTTTCCGGCATCAATCAGCTGTTGCTCAGAACCGTGGATCGGGTTTGCCACGGCATAGACAGGGGGCGTCTGTAGCACCTGCCATTTTTGTTCCTGGGCATGGAGCAATTCGGCGACCGGCACAATCACCCCAACCTGATGCCCTTCAACAATTGAGGCCACCAGGGGAGGAATAATTCGTAAAGGCTCCAGCAGGATACTATTGCGGGCCGTCAGGCGGGAAATTGAGGCCGTGCTCATCAGCAAAATAACGTCAAACCCCTGGTTATCCAGCACTTCAACAATACTTTGCAAATCGCGCTCGACTTTCTGGCGCGAGACATGAGCCAGTTGATGGTCGCTCAGCAGCGTCAATAACGACTCGTCACCGGGCGATACTGCATACTCAGCCATCACATCTTCTCGCCGCATCTGTCCCAGCAGGCTGTGGTGAGTAATGTGTTGTTCATCGATATATTCCGTCAGGAGCGGTAACACCTCACACATCGGCACAACACCAATCGTGAGGATAGCCAACGACGTACTCATTTGTTGCTCCACCGTCTTCTTACTTTGCTGTGAATTCCCGGACAAATGCCGGATACTGACCTGCGCTACAAATGCTCAAAAGCGTAGCAGCAGATCGGCGATGCATAGTGTAAAGATTCCAAATCATTCCAGTACTATATTGTTATCGTTTAATTTTCACTTTCCGCGGGATACCGGGAGGTTCGAAAATTGTGATACAGGCACGCTCCGGCAGAGGACAGATAATTTGTCTGCGCACCCGGGATTGAGTGGAAGGGTTGGTCTATATCGGGAAGCCCTTAACGATAAGCTCCGCCCTGCCGCCGTGACCGGGCTTGCGACAGTATCGCAAGAATATCAGCCACAACCTGCGAAGGTTCATTCGTCGCATCAACAATATAATGCGCCGCTTCACGATACAGCGCATCGCGCTGCTCAAGAACTTCCTGCACTTCTTCGGTTAATGGCTTGCCGGTTAACGTCGGGCGCAATCCTTCCTCAGGCGCCACTTCCAGGCGGTTTACCAGTACCGATACCGGTGCATTTAAATAGATGACCATGCCGTGACTACGCATGTAGTGACGATTATATTCAGTAAGAATAATACCGCCGCCGGTCGCCACAACTGTTGAGGGGGCCGTAACGGCCTGCAAGGCGGTCGTTTCCTGGGCACGAAAACCTTCCCATCCTTCTCTTTCAACAATTTCAGCCACGGTCATCTGCACGTGTGATTGCAACCAGCGATCGGTATCAACGAACTGAAAGTCGATGGCTTTCGCCAGCGCCATACCGGTTGTCGTCTTACCACACCCCCGGGGGCCAACAAGATAAAGCGGTTGTGTCATCACAGAAGTTCCCCAGAGAACCGCAGATAAGCGGGATCTGATGCTGTTAAAGTTATAATCATACCATCAAACTAGTACATCGCCAAAGTGTAAAGAATAAATTCCAATAAGGCGATAAAATCGATTAAACCCTACTATAACAAGAATTCATAACGAAGAAAGTGTAAAAAATAAATTACAGTTGTTATTTTCTACGTTGAACTTCCAGCCACCACTTGTCCAGTTCTGCCGCAAAATGTTGCCTGTCACGCGGCGAAAGGCTGTCAGGCCCTCCGGTCTGGATCCCGCTGGCGCGCAGCGTATCCATAAAATCACGCATCGTCAGGCGTTCACGAATCGTCGCCTCGGTATAGCGTTCACCGCGTGGGTTGAGTGCCGCAGCGCCTTTTTCAATGACTTCAGAGGCCAGCGGAATATCCGCCGTGACAACCAGGTCTCCCGCGCTGCACTGGCGCACAATTTCGTTATCGGCGACATCAAACCCGGCCGGAACACGTAAGGTGCGGATAAAACGCGAAGGCGGAACGCGCAAACTCTGATTGGCGACCAAAATGAGCGGCATCTGCATTCGCTCGGAAGCCCGATATAAAATGTCTTTAATCACATTCGGACACGCATCCGCATCCACCCAAATCGTCATAATACCTCCAGACACATGTGCAATTGCACATTGTCTCGTGCTTTTACTTTCAGGCAAAGCGCTGTTTCTCCTTCTGAACACCTTCATTCCGCGCTAAGCTTAGCTTTCCCAGATTTACCCTAAATAATTCAAGTGAATTGAAGAATAACGGGTATAAAACAATGAATATCACGCATAGGGAGTGACAAGATGGACAAGAAAATTGGTTTTATCGGCTGCGGTAATATGGGTAAAGCGATTCTTGGCGGCCTGATCGCCAGCGGCCAGGTACTCCCCGGACAAATCTGGGTCTATACCCCCTCTCCCGATAAAGTCGCAGCACTGCACGATCAGTACGGCATAAATGCGGCGCAGTCTGCACAAGAAGTCGCGCAGATCGCAGATATTGTCTTTGGTGCCGTGAAGCCAGGTATCATGATTAAGGTGCTGAGTGAAATCACCTCCAGCCTGAACAAAGATTCTCTGGTGGTATCCATTGCAGCGGGCGTCACCCTCGATCAACTCGCCCGCGCACTGGGTCATGACCGTAAAATTATCCGTGCAATGCCTAACACGCCGTCACTGGTCAATGCAGGTATGACGTCCGTCACCCCAAATGCGCTGGTAACACCGGAAGATACTGCTGATGTGTTGAATATTTTCCGCTGCTTTGGCGAAGCCGAAGTCATCGCGGAATCGATGATTCACCCGGTCGTTGGCGTCAGTGGTTCTGCCCCGGCATATGTGTTTATGTTTATCGAAGCCATGGCGGATGCCGCCGTTCAGGGTGGCATGCCACGCGCACAAGCCTATAAATTCGCGGCACAGGCGGTCATGGGATCGGCGAAGATGGTACTGGAAACGGGTAAACATCCCGGAGAACTGAAAGATATGGTGTGCTCGCCTGGCGGAACCACCATTGAGGCAGTGCGCGTCCTCGAAGAACGCGGCTTCCGTTCGTCAGTCATCGAAGCGATGGTTAAGTGCATGGAACAATCAGAGAAACTCAGCAAATCCTGAGTGCAAGTCGGACGTCAGGCCGCCGCTTCAGTACGGTTACGTCCGGCATTCTTTGCTTTGTAAAGCGCCATATCCGCTGACTTCAACCATTCCCGATAGTGCTCTGTTTCAGAAGTCAGCGGAGCAACACCGACGCTAATCCGCAGGGCTACTTGCGGAGCACAGGACAAGCGTAACTGGCTAAGTCGTTCATGGACGCGCGACATCGCTGCGATTGCGCTGGTTGCAGGTGTACCGCACATAATTACCGCAAACTCATCACCACCAAAACGCCCAATCACATCACTGCCACGCAGCGTCATTTGCAACTGACGCGTCAGCGCAACAATCGCCTGATCCCCAACGTCATGACCCCAGGTATCATTGATGCTCTTAAAATGGTCGATATCGATAATAAGCAGCGTGGCATCACGTTGCTGACGACGGCAATTATCAAATTCATTGCGCAGCAGTAGCTCCCAATGACGCCGATTATAAACTCCGGTCATTCCATCCCGCGTACTCATTACCTGCAAGCGGCGTTTATGCTCCGCCAATTTGATCACCGTCTGGTAGCTAACCCAGGCAAACAGCAGCGGATAAATCACCAGTACCGGCAGCGACAACAGCACGCTCAGTTGCGTACTGCTAAACACGACCGGAATATCCGTTAACTGTAGCGTCACCAGGCATGAAACCACCATCAACACGACGCCAGCGATGAATAATCGCACCCCACCTGCGCCCATCAGGTTGATGCAGATAATCATCAGCAGCGCCGTGGATGGCAGCAGGTTTACCCCCATGATCCCCATCCACATGCCAGCGAGGATCGCATCGGCTTTAATATTCGTAAATTCACTATACAGCGGATCTTCCGCTTTGCTCGCCAACTGCCACGCCAGGTGTGGCCAGACAAACGCCCATCCCACCAGTAATAGCCACCAACCTCCGGTTATGGGTTGCGAGACTAATACCGACGCGATGGGGAAAAACATTCCCCCCAGCCCGACTGCGCGAGGCAGTCTTATCCGTCGGGCAAATCGCAGACCGGAACGTTGGTGGTCGTTTTGATGAAGCGATATAAATGCTTCATTCGGTACGGCCTTCTTTTGATAAAAGTTTTCATCATTCATCGTATTTGGGAATATTCTGAAACAAATTTCCCAAATTATAGAAAGGGGTCTGGCGGCGGAAGTATGATATTTCGGGTGAGCGATTTTATCCGCTCACCCGTATGTATTACGCAGCTTTTTTCAGGCAAGCGCTCATAAATTTTTTACGATCGTCGCCTTTCAGCGACTGCTCTGTTGCCTGAACGTTGCATTCACGCATTTTCTGCTGCTGCGGCGTCAGACTCTTTTCATCAGGCGCAGACTTACTGTTTTTCAGGCAATCACTCATATATGTCTTCCGGGCATCCCCTTTTAAGGTCTGCGCCGTCGCCTGCTGGTTGCAGGTGGTCATACGCTGTTGTTGCGGGGTTAACGTCTTCTCGGCAGCGCCGACGGTAGTTAAGAAAACCAGGCCAAATAATAGGGTAACGAGCAATGTTATTTTCATAGCACCATCCTGTTGTGAGTATTCACTCTACACGTCACCTTTCAAGCGACCTCGATGTTGGCTGCTTGAAGGATGACGTGTAGTAAGTCTGGTTGCTGACGCAGAAATAGCCACCTCATTTTTAAAATTAAGTGACCAAATAGCAGGTTACTTCAGCCCTAACGCCGCTTTCATGGTGTAAAACAGGTCGGTCTGGTCGGTCAGGCCAACCACATTCGCCGCATGCGGGCCATAGGCAGCAATACGCAGTTGGCTGCCGGTATGCTCCTGTGATTCCTCTTCCGAGTTACCATAGCTGATAACCATCACCGCGCCATCTTTGGTATTCAGCGCCTGAGTCAGGCCTGGGGCTTTGGTGTCTGGCGCAACAATCTGGCTGGCATGCGCGTGGTCAGCGGTCACGACGACCAGCGTGTTGCCGTCTTTCTTCGCGAAGGCCAGCGCGCGCTGTACGGCTTCATCCAGATCGACCGTTTCACCAATCTGACCGCACGGGTTTGCGGCGTGATCCTGCTTATCGATGGACGCGCCTTCTACCTGCAGGAAAAAGCCTTTTTCATTCTTGCTTAATAGCTCAATCGCTTTATCCGTCATCTGGGCAAGCGTCGGCACCGTATCGTTACGTTTTGGATTTGGCGTACAGGTCACGACTGGCTTATCAAGATTACCGTGGTAAGACGCTTTTGGCCCTTCCCAGCGTACCGGCATGTTGCCGTCAGAGAACAAGCCTAACAGCGGTTTATCCTGATTCGCTTCGGTAATGGCTGCAAGCGTCGCGGTATCACTGACCATCTGATAACCACGAGTTTGAGCCTGTTCACGCAGCGTTTTACCCTGCCACTCGCCCGCTGCAGCAGTCTCAGCAAAGGTTTTTGCCCCGCCGCCCAGCGTAACATCAGCACGGGCATTCAATAATTGCTCGGTGATTGACCCTTTACCGCCTTTTTCCAGCGCATTCGTCGGGCATTTCTCAGCGGTGACGCTCGGACCGTAACATTTACGCGACGTCACATGCGCAACCAGCGCGGCGGGGGTGGCATCCTGTAATTCAGCAGTGGATACATTGCCTGTCGCCAGACCGGCAGCTTTAGCCATTTCCAGAATAGTGGCGTGATCTTTTTCGTGAATATCAACGCCCAGCGCACCATTATATGTTTTAACCCCGGTCGTCCATGCCGTCGCAGAAGCTGCAGAATCGGTCACATAGTCAGGTTTACCCGTTTTTTTATCCAACGCGTAGTGCGTGTATTGTCCGGTCAGGGGTAACGCATCAATACCTTTAAAAAAACCACCCGCGCCTTCAGCATAATTTCGCGCAGCGGTAATTTCCGAGTCCCCCATACCATCGCCGATCAATAAAATAATATTTTTGGCTGGTTTATCGCTCAGAGAATCTCGTAGTGCTGCCGTTTGATCAGTCGTTAATCGACGTGCGCCACCCGGAGTGGTGATATCTCCCTGTGCGGCACGATTATCCATAACCACTACGGTAGATGTTTCTGCATAAATAACCGGGGTAAACAGCAAGGGTAACAGGGCAATAGCGAGTGCGCTTTGTTTCACTTTATTTTCTCCATGTACAAATACGGTAAAATTAAAACAAAGCGACTATAAGTATTTGATGTGACACTTTTATGATAATTCGTGGATCAGTATCTGCAGATATCTCAACACGTTTTGGGTAAGTTCTCGCCAGCACTTTGCATCGTCGTTAGAAATGCGGGCATTTGACTTACCCCTGCCAGCGCACCTTCTATTTGACGAATCAGTGTTTGCTGCTCATTTGCTGCCATGTTGCGCAGCATTTCCATGATGACCCGCTCTAACGTTGCGACTTGTGCGGCCAGGTCTTGCGACTCTTCTTCTTTTTGGGCGAGCTTAAGTAACAACTCAGTGATGAGATTTTTCATTTTCGTATTCCCTTAACCAAATAAAGGCCACGTTATCACTAAGACTCACAACTTCCTAGAGGATGAAAGTTGTATTTATTGCAGAAATAAAACGTTTTGCGAAAACAATCACAACACAAAATAAGGGGGAATGACACTTTCTGCAGAATAATTCAATATAAAAGGGTAAGGAGATTAATAGTCACCCAGATATATAATCTTCAATTATGGATTAACAACGCGGGCAACCCGCGTTGTTAATCCCCTATTCAGCGAGCGAGACGCCGGCGTCGCAACGCGATAGCCAGTTGCCAGATATTAATAAGCACAATGCTCGCGGTGGCGATAAAGACCCAGCGGAAACCCGCCATTGCCGATACGGTTGCACCCATCAAGGGTCCAGCGACGTTTCCAAGGTACATAAACGACTGGTTATACCCAAAGATGCGCCCGGTAATCTGCTCGCTGGAGTATTTCACTAAGAGCGTTTGCACCGCAGGCAGCATTGCACCATCGGCAAAGCCGAGCAGAAAACGTAATATCCCTAATTGCAACGGAGTGGTAACCCATGACATGGCGAAAAACAGCACCACGGCGAAGATAAGCGTTGCCATTAGAATCCGTTCAGTACCAATTCTGTCCCCCAGTTTTCCAAGACGTGGTGCTGAAATCAAAGCGGATATGCCAGGAACAGAGGCAATCAACCCGCTGAGAAAAGCGATATTTGAGCTATCTGGCACCATCGATTTGATAAACAGCGCCAAAATGGGGCCAATAGAGCCGTTACACAGTTGAATCACCATGGTGGTAAAAAACAGGCTAATGACCAGCGCGGGATACGGTAACGAAGCAAAAACAGCTTTTCCGCTTAAACGCTCGCTTTTTTTAATCGCCGGACGGACACCCTCTTTAATTAAGAACAGTGTGACCAAAAAACTCACCACCAACAGCGCGGCGGTAATGCAAAATACCGCACGTAAGCCAACATGGTCAGCAATAAAACCGCCCATCAGCGGCCCGCCAATCACCCCACTAATTTGCGCCGTGGAGAGCGTGCTCAACGCCCAGCCACTACGCTCGCGCGGGACTTGCGACGCCACCAACGCCATCGCATTAGGAATATATCCCGACGTTAACCCCATCACTCCTCGCAGCAGAAAAAGCTGCCAGACGTTCGTTGCAAATGCCTGCAGCAAAATGGCAATGGCCATGCCCAGCGAGGCCCGTAACAGCATCAGCTTACGCCCTTTACGGTCAGCCAAACTGCCCCACATCGGTGAAACAATGGCAGAAATAAGGAACGTGACGCTAAACGTTAATCCGGACCACATTGAGAGCGCTTCGTGCGAGGTGACTCCCAGTTGGGAGATATAGAGCGGTAGAAAAGGCAGGATTTGGCTGATCGCCAGTCCGGTGAAAAAGCAACCGAACCACACGGAAATAAGGTTAACTCTCCAGGATTCCATAAGGACTCATAACGGTAAGTAGCTGAAAACTGCGAGCAGCTTAACAAATTACGCCTGCAAACGAGGGTCCAGAGGTGCGATGTTTCACAGTTTAGTATTTTATCTCCCCGCTCATCATATTTGTGATATTCATCACATCAAACCCACATTACACGCAGGGGATTATGCTTCGAACATGCCCTGTGGGTTTGTGCGTATTCATTCCCGTGGAATCCACCAAAACAATCTGCCAGAAGCCGAGGAATCCTGCGTTTTGTCGTGGTAATGTATGTGCTTTGCATTCAAGGAATGGGTTTTTAAGATGGCAAAGTTGCGAGTAGGAATCGTATTTGGTGGTAAATCAGCGGAACATGAAGTGTCATTGCAATCGGCAAAAAATATTGTCGATGCCATCGACAAGACTCGCTTTGACGTTGTGCTGTTAGGTATTGATAAACAAGGGCAGTGGCACGTGAGCGATGCCAGCAACTATCTGCTCAACGCTGACGATCCGGCACGCATTGCGTTGCGTCCTTCCGCGACCAGTCTGGCGCAGGTACCGGGTAAAGAAGAACAGCAGTTAATCGATGCGCAAAACGGTCAGCCGTTGCCTACGGTCGATGTTATTTTCCCTATCGTGCACGGCACGCTGGGTGAAGATGGTTCACTGCAAGGCATGCTGCGCGTGGCAAATTTACCGTTCGTCGGTTCTGATGTGCTGGGCTCTGCGGCCTGCATGGATAAAGACGTCACCAAACGTCTGCTGCGCGATGCCGGATTAAACATCGCGCCATTTATTACGCTCACCCGCGCCAATCGCAATGCCATCAGCTTTGCTGAGGTCGAATCGCGTCTGGGTCTGCCGCTGTTTGTGAAGCCAGCCAATCAGGGATCATCCGTTGGCGTCAGCAAAGTCACCAGCGAAGCGCAATACGACCAGGCTGTAGCACTGGCGTTTGAGTTCGATCATAAAGTGGTGGTGGAACAAGGGATCAAAGGCCGCGAGATCGAATGTGCGGTACTGGGAAACGATCACCCGCAGGCCAGCACCTGTGGCGAGATCGTCCTGAACAGCGATTTCTACGCTTACGACACCAAATATATTGACGATAACGGGGCCAAAGTCGTGGTTCCGGCGGCGATTGCGCCAGAAATTAACGACAAGATCCGTGAGATCGCTATTCAGGCCTACCAGACGCTGGGTTGCGCCGGGATGGCGCGGGTGGATGTGTTCCTGACCGCAGAGAATGATGTGGTGATCAACGAGATCAACACGCTGCCAGGCTTTACCAACATCAGTATGTATCCCAAACTGTGGCAGGCCAGCGGCTTAGGCTATACCGATCTGATCACACGTCTGATCGAGCTGGCGCTGGAGCGCCACGCTGCCGATAGCGCGCTGAAAACCAGCATGTAAAAACAGACAGGATGCCCGATAACTATTGGGCATCCTTGACGTCTTCATCCTCATCGACACGACGGCGAATAATAAGTCCCGCGAGCCAAAAGCTAATCACCCACGTAACCAGCCCCACCGCATAGGTTTGCCATCCTTTCGCTTCAAACCCCAATAATCCCACCACGCCATTCAAAATAAAGATCAGCCCAATGGCAAACGCGTAATAGTGCCAGTCGCGGCGAATTTTTACAGGCAGGTTCATAACAACTCCGGTGGAAGTACATCGTTGAGCAGCATCCTCGCACATTTCCCTGTGGGCGTCTGTGTCCTGTGCGGAAATTCTGAAATGTGAGTTAATTTAACTTAAGGTTACATATTTGTGACGCTCAACAAAAAACCAAAATCCAGGAATAATCTCTACCTGAAATTACCATCATTCTGATATTGACAATCCCGATCACCTGTCAGACTCACTGTCAGTTACTGGTATGGCATCGACAACGCAGGATATTTCTGGAGGTCCCTATGGCTGATTTTACGCTCTCAAAATCCCTGTTTAAGGGCAAGCATCGAGATACCTCCTCTCTGCCCGGCAACATTGCGTATGCCGTTTTTGTGCTGTTTTGCTTCTGGGCCGGAGCTCAGGTTTTAAATCTGTTAGCCCATGCGCCCGGTATCTATGAAGAACTGATGCAGCTACAGATGCAAGAGACCGGACGCCCACGCGTTGAAATTGGCTTAGGCGTCGGCACCCTGTTTGGACTGATTCCCTTCCTCACTGGATGCCTTATCCTTGGCGTTATCGCGGCGGTGGTGCGCTGGCGCCATCGTCATCACAACGATGACTGACCCATACACTTCGCCCGACGATCGTCCACGCGTTTAGCAAACCATGCCGTGGTCAAATTACGCGTAATCTTCGGGCTTTCCAGTTGAATACCTGGCAGCATTTCCCGTGGTAACGCTGTTCCTGCCTTCGCTTCCGCCAGCTTATAGATCTTCTCGTACAGCGCGGTGTCCTCAAAAGCCAGGCTGTCGCCTTTTTGCAACTGACGATGGATATCGCTCTCACTCATCCCCAGCTTCCCGGCAAGCTTGCGTACCGCCAGCTCCGTTTTACCCGGTTCTTTGCTGTTGTAGAGAATTAAATCCCCATCCAGCGCCAGCTTCACACCACTGGCTTTGCTGACGGCATTCTGAAACGCCGCATTACGGCTGGCGTACCATCCCGCATTAAAATCCGCGAAACGGAAGATGGGTGCGCTATAGTTCGCCGGGTAATTCAGCAAGTGATACGTGCCAAACCAGAGTCCACCGCGCAGGGTGAAGACTTCCTGACGTACCGTTCCTTCCATTTTCCACGGATACCCGGAAGTATGCTGTTCGGCAAACGCAATGCTGACCTGCATCGGCCCCCCGGTATGCACCGGGTTGAGCGAACCAAACAACGTCTGCCCCATCGGCACCATATTGATGAAATCATCAAAAATGGCGCTAAGCTGCTTTTCCGTCTTCACCGAATCCAGACGCTCGCTATAACTTTTCCCATTTGGCGAGTTAATCTTCAGTGCGGTATGAACCAAAAACACCGGGATATGCATACGCTCGGCGCGACGGTCAATCTCTTTCCAGGCTATTTTACTTAAATTCGGGACAACCGGATCGGCCTGATAGTTGGACTCCTGCTGCGCCACCGCCAGCACCGAACAGATATTTTCGACCGTCGGTGCCAGCTTCTGGCTGGCAAACGTTTTCGCCAGGTCCTGCGCCCACGCGTCCCGGTCTTTCACACTGGCAGGCATTTTCTGGCGCACCACGCTCGCCACATCGACGGGTTTCTCCCCTTTTTTTAACGGCTGCGCGGGTTGGCTACTACATCCCACCAACACCAATGCGGCCAGACCAGACAAGGGGTAAAGACGGGAAACCGTCGACATAACATCTCCTTTTGTTAGCTAAGCGTATGGGTAACAGCCTGAATTTCCTGACCATCCAGTTCACGTTCGAAACTGCGCAGACGCTTATAGATAGACATCAGTTCAACCAGCGTCGTCCACGAATTAATCAAATACTGGAACGAGCCGCGTACCTGACCAAACACGTTGGTGATTTGCGTCATCAAACCGAGCGTAATCGTACCGGCAACAATCGATGGAAACAGCAGGAACAAACCGAAAACGTTATCAACCTGCAGGTAAAGAATACGGGCGATATTGAAGTACATATAGTGAAAATAGAGGCGAAAGTAGTTTTGACGCACCGCGTGGAACAGCTCGCGAACCGTCGGCGGCGTCGCACGATTACCATCATCTTCACCGTACACCAGCTCTTTACGGTACGCTGCTTCCACCCGCTGATTTTTGAACTCCAGCCCAGGCAGTTTGATCCCCACCACGGCCAGCAACCCGGTCCCCATCAACGACCAGACAATCGCGGCAATCACCAGACCGTAGGGAATATGTCCAACAATCGGCAGATCCGGGACATGCGCAGAGAGCGTAACCAGTACCGGCAGGAAGGCAATCAGCGTCATAATCGCGTTAATAAAACTCACGCCCATGTCTTCCAGCGTGGAAGCGAAACGCATGGTGTCTTCCTGCACACGCTGCGCCGCACCTTCGATATGACGCAGATGCTGCCAGTGCGCCATATAATGTTCGTTCATCGCGGTACGCCAGCGGAAGACGTAATGGCTGACGAAGAAGTTGTTCATCACGCCAATGACGACGGCTATCAGCGCAATCCCGAGAAAGATCCCCACTTCCTGATAGAACTGCTCAATCTTCACCTTATGCGGCGTGCTGAGCGCGGTTTGAATCAGGTCGTAGAACGGGGCATACCAGGCGTTGACGGCGACGCCGACTTCAACCAGAAACCAGGTCACGAAGATAATCAGCGAGGTACCGAGTATCGACCAGTACTGCCAGCGGTGCGGACTGTAGATAAACCAGAACAGCGCAAACACGCCAACGCACAGAATGTAGTACGCATAAAAAATCAGATAATCCAGCGACCAGAATCGCGCTGCGCTAATCGGTACATCCCCCGATGCGCCGGTAATCTGTGCAACCCAGGCTCCCCCACCCGCCTGCCAAAATACAACAGCGACCAGTGCCCAAATAAATGCCGAAATAAAGAACGGCCCCGGCTTTGGGAAAAAAGACTTAAACATAGTGCTCTCCTGCTAACTTCTTATCGTTATGACGACTGCTGTGCATTTGCCACGGTGGTTTACCACGACAAGACGGCTTACGCCCAAAAAACACAAGCTGAAACCGACAATTGTGACCAGAACCGACGCACTTAGTTCGCTATCTGGTTTTGTAGAATTGTTTCTGCGGTTTTCACACCGACAGCGTTCCGGCATGTTCAGATTATTACAGCGTGAGATCACAAAAGCGAACATCCACTCTCCGGGAAAAGCCCACGTTTACTCATCGTTACGTTTTTCCCACTATCATTGGCTGATAAGCGCTTTGCAATATGCCAACGAGTAGTATAAATACGCATACGCACGTCATCTTTTACTTCCTCTAACTCATGGACACCACCGTTGAAACGTAGTCTGCTTTTTTCTGCCGCGCTGTGTGCGGCGTCATTGACATCTGTCCAGGCGGCACAGCCTATAACCGATCCCGTCTTTGCCTCTGACATCGTCGACCGGTATGCCGATCATATTTTCTACGGCAGCGGAGCTACAGGGATGGCGCTTGTGGTGATTGATGGTAATCAGCGCGTGTTTCGTAGCTTTGGTGAAACGCGCCCCGGCAATAATGTTCACCCACAGTTGGATTCCGTCATTCGCATTGCGTCGTTGACCAAATTAATGACCAGTGAAATGTTAGTGAAATTACTCGATCAGGGTACGGTAAAACTCAACGATCCATTGAGTAAATATGCACCACCAGGCGCACGCGTTCCGACATATCAGGGAACGCCTATTACGCTGGTGAATCTGGCAACGCACACCAGCGCACTGCCACGCGAGCAACCTGGCGGCGCGGCAAAACGCCCGGTCTTTGTCTGGCCGACTCGCGAACAACGCTGGAGCTATCTCTCTACCGCAACGCTAAAAGCCGCACCAGGCTCGCAGGCCTCTTATTCAAACCTGGCGTTTGACCTGCTGGCCGATGCGCTGGGAACCGCGTCCGGCAAACCTTATCCGCAGTTGTTTGAAGAGAAAATCACCCGACCACTCGGGATGAAAGACACCACCTTTACCCCGTCACCCGATCAGTGCGCACGCCTGATGGTCGCGGAAAAAGGCGCCAGCCCGTGTAACAATACGCTGGCGGCCATGGGCAGCGGCGGCGTCTATTCTACCCCCGGTGATATGATGCGCTGGATGCAACAGTATCTCTCCTCTGATTTTTATCATCGTAGCCAGCAGGCCGACCGGATGCAGACGTTGATTTACCAGCGCACACAGTTAACCAAAGTAATTGGGATGGACGTTCCCGGCAAAGCCGATGCACTGGGTTTAGGCTGGGTCTATATGGCACCGAAGAATGGCCGTCCGGGGATTATTCAAAAAACAGGTGGCGGCGGTGGATTCATCACCTATATGGCCATGATCCCGCAGCAAAACGTGGGTGCCTTTGTCGTTGTGACCCGCTCCCCGCTGACCCGCTTTACCAATATGAGCGACGGAATCAACAATCTGGTGAGCGAACTGAGCGGCAACAAACCGCAAGTAATCCCTGCCTCCTGATTCAATACTCAAAAGGCAAACGGTTAATACTCACCAGTTTGCCTTTGTTCATTTCAATGTAGCCACCTTTACGCAATGCCGCGAGGATCTCAGCAACCACTGAGCGTGAAATTCGTGTGCGTTGATGAATATAGTTCATTACACCAATACGCGAACGCAAAACGTCATCCCATTTCGTCATGGATATCAGCGTAGCGCGAATTTGATCGTAGGAATTATTGCCTATTAACTGCAGATCACGAAGCTCAAGTATACAGTGCTGCCAAGCCAACCAGCAAAAAGCTTCGCGCCAAAGCTGGCATTGCTCAATGATATTAATCGTTTTTGTAGCAGGAAGATGGTATCCCGTACAATGACTTTCGGTCATTATTCTGTATTGCACTTCTGTTTTCATAACACCATCAGAAATCCCCATAATAAATGGAGCCTGCGCGATGCCGACAAGAATATTCTCCCCTCTTCTCAAGGAAACCACACCACTTAAAATAATAAAGGTATCATCACTATTTATATCAT